>CAYNDN010000166.1:0-9317 GCA_964395075.1 uncultured Lentimicrobiaceae bacterium
TTACAACTAATATTCTGCCATAATTTGGCAGAATATTAGTTGTAAGTTTCTAAAATCCGCAAGGATTTTTATTAGATCAATATTATGGCATGATCCAGAACTCAAATCAGCACTCATTAGAATGATCTAAAATTCGTTTAATTCGTTCAATTCGATGATAATAAAGAATATGCTTGCGGATTCGAGGATTTCCTAAATTGCAGAAAATCAATAGCCCCGTCATTTATGGCGGGGAATTGAAGTTTTTCTAGTTTACACCTTGGTGTCCTGTGGCTATCAAAGGTCTTGGCAATAACCAAATCTCCTTCCGGCGTCAAAATCTTATCAAACGAGCGTTCATATTCTTGCCGGAAAAAATTCAAAAAAAATTTGGAGAGTTTAAAAAAAGTTTACTTTTGCACCCTCGAAACGGAGAGATGGCAGAGCGGTCGAATGCGGCGGTCTTGAAAACCGTTGACCTTCACGGGTCCGGGGGTTCGAATCCCTCTCTCTCCGCCAAAAAGCTGCTCATACAGGGTGGCTTTTTTTTATTCCAATACCATGATTTCAATCTCAGTCATTTTTAATTTTTAGCATACCGTAAACTGATGTTTATAAACCAGTTACTTTTTATGGATTGGCAGATGTTTTAGGTGGATATAACTTTGAACATCATAAACATGTTTTAAGATTCCAAAACAAGCAGATATGAGAAAACTTTCACTACTTATTTTAATATCAGTTTTTGCCCTCTCGTTAATTGCTCAAAACCCCAAATTTATCCAGGCCCAGTTTTTATATGCACGGTTCTGGAGTCCTACTGAGGGTCCTTATGTTGAAACATACCTATCGGTGATTGGTAATACCGTTGAATATCAAAAATTACCCAATGGGAAATTTCAGGGTAAAGTAGGCGTATCACTAATATTCAGCCAGGATTCGGTGGTTGTAAACTACGATAAATATGAGCTGCTGAGCCCGATGATTGATTATACTTCTACCTTCATCAGTAATTTCGTCGACCAGCAAAGATTTCAGTTGCCAAACGGAACATACAACCTCGAAATTCAGATCAGGGATATAAACAGCACTTTTGTTCCTGACCCCATCAACCAAACTGTGGTAATTGACTTTCCGGATGATGAAATTGCCATTTCAGGAATACAACTGGTTGAATCTTATACTGAAACACAAGAACCCAATCAGTTATCAAAAAGTGGTTTTGATCTTGTTCCCTACGTAAATAATTACATCCCTGACGCTGTAAACACACTTTCGTTTTACACAGAAATTTATAATACCGAAAAAATCATTGGCGAAGGTGGTCAGTTTCTGATCAATTATTATCTTGAGGCCTACGAAACCGGAAAGAAATTAACTAAGTTTACCAGTTTTAAACGTGAATATGTTCAACCAGTAAACATCCTTTTTGCAAATTTTAAGATTAATGAACTGCCTTCGGGTAACTATAAGCTTGTGGTTGAAGCACGCAACAGGCAGAACGTAGTCCTGGCCACGAACAAAATTTTCTTTCAGCGCAACAATCCTGATGTAACTCCGAACTATTCGGATTACACAGGGGTTTCAGCCCAAAACTCATTCGTATCAAAAATCAAGAGCATAGATACCCTCAGGATATATATCGATTATATTGGCCCGATATCAACGGATATGGAACTGAATTTCGTGAAGTACCAAATTGATGAGGGAAATGCCGACATGCAGATGATGCAAAGGTTTTTCTTTAATTTCTGGTTAGACCGTGATGAATTAAATCCTGAATATGCCTGGAAACAATACCTGAGTGCAGTTGATCTTGTAAATGAGCAGTTTGGTGCTCCCGGCAGAAAAGGTTTAAAAGGTTATCAAACTGATATGGGAAGGATTTACCTGAAGTATGGCCCGCCCAATACTATCACCGACAGACCCTTTGATGCCAGTACATCAGGAATGACCATAAATGATGGTGGAGGGAATACTTATGATGCAGGCTCAGTACCTTATCAAATCTGGCATTACTATACCATTGAGGAACTCAACCTCAGAAACAGAAAATTTGTATTTGCCAATGTACATATTGCACTCAGCAACTATAAATTGATACATTCCAACGTTCCCGGAGAAATACAAAATGAAAATTGGCAGGCAGAGTTGCATTGGCGATTCCAGCATGGAGCTACGCTTCCTGATAATGATAAATATGATGGCCAATCCGGTGATTATTACAATAACCCCCGATAACTATTTCGCAACCTTCCACTTTTCGCCCTGGCAAGCATCAGCGTTATTTGTACCTTTGGCGTCCTGATGAAGACTGCAATTGTAATATTGAACTGGAATGGCAGGTTGTACCTGGAAGCATTCCTACCGGGAATCCTCAATTCAGCAAAAGGTATTGCAGAGGTGGTTATTGCTGATAACCAATCAACTGATGATTCAATTCCCTACCTCCGAAGTAATTTTCCGGATGTGAAAATTATTCATACAGGTGGCAATTTTGGCTATGCCGGTGGTTATAACAGAGCACTTGCCCAAATAGATGCCACTTATTTTGTGTTGTTGAATTCTGATATTGAAGTTACCCAAAACTGGATATCACCAGTGGTCGAACTGATGGATAGCGATCACTCTATTGCAGCCTGCCAACCAAAAATTTTGTCATTTAAAAATCGGGATAAGTTTGAATATGCAGGGGCAGGCGGTGGATTTATCGATAAGTATGGATATCCTTTTTGCAGGGGCAGAATATTTCAATCCATGGAAAAAGATTCCGGTCAATATAATGATACTGCAGAAATTTTTTGGGCCAGTGGAGCATGCATGTTTGTGAGGGCGGAATATTTTAAAAAAGCCGGTGGCCTCGATGAAGATTTCTTTGCTCACATGGAAGAAATCGATATTTGCTGGCGGTTTAAGCAGTTAGGTTACAAAATAATGTATTGCGGCAACGCCACTGTTTACCATGTTGGTGGTGGGTCTTTGGATAAGTCATCCCCCAAAAAAACCTACCTGAATATCAGAAATAACAACACCATGCTTTATAAAAACCTTACTGCCAGTCAATTGTACAGAGTTTTTATTGTCAGGTTTTTTCTCGATTTATTGGCCGCAGTTAAATTCCTTATCGATGGTGGTGTACGACATTTTGGAGCAGTTGTAAGGGCACATCTGGGATTCTATTTTTCTTTGAACAAAAACCGGCTAAAGCGAAAATCCATCCGGCAGAGGAATGTATCTGGAGTTTACAGAGGAAATATTGTGGTTTCACATTTCTTTAAGGGTGTGAAACACTTTTCAAATCTAAATCCTGATAAATTTAGTAATTAGTGTCTATCCACAATGTCCCGTGTTTGCTCTATAAAGTTCAAATTCGAGGCGTGAGAAAAATTCGAACCGCAGTAAACTAAGGTATTCGAGGATTTGGATTTTGAACAATCCCGAAGCTTTATAGACGAAGACTAATTAACCTGCAAGTAAAGATTGGATGGCCAGTTGGTATCCTTTCAGCCCAAACCCAATTATGCAGCCGCAGGCATTCGTACCAATGTATGAAACATGCCTGAAGGCTTCGCGCCTGAAAATGTTTGAAATATGCACCTCAACAACTGGTGATCTGATCGCCTTTACCGCATCCCCAATAGCTACCGAAGTGTGGGAATAGCCTCCGGCGTTCAGAATGACACCATCATAAGAAAAGCCGGTTTCGTGTAACTTGTTAATTATTTCACCTTCGATGTTCGATTGAAAGTATTGAAGGTCAACCAGCGGAAACAGTTTGGTTAAGCTGTCAAAATAGTCTTTAAAGTTTTGATTGCCATAGTGTTCCTCTTCCCTTTCGCCCAGCAGGTTTAGGTTTGGCCCATTGATGATAATGATCTTCATAAGTATAAATTTTCTTGAATAATAGAGGTCAATTGCGTTAAAAGATTATCATTATTTAATTGAACAGGATTATGTGCCAGGAGGCTTCCTTGAACTCATCAGAAATCGACATCAATTGCCCTCAACTCAAAACAGAATAATGCGTATGCTTAAATTAACTTTCTGATTGATGATACCGGACATACCATTGGTTTAGTCATCGGATTGTTGCGATCTCACCAATGCTTGCAAAGCATGATAAGTCCCGCACAATTGCATTGATTTAAAATTGTGTTACTGAACCTTTCTAACAAACAATTGCGTATTTATATAGCGGGTCACTTTTACTTTTTCCCCTTTTTCGATGTATCCTGATTCTGCGGTGGCATCGTAGGTTTCATCCTCGATGAGAATTTTGCCGGAAGGCCGCAATACGGTTTTTGTTTCGCCTTCCTGACCGATCATGGAAGTATATGTGCTTACCGCTGAGGTGTATCCCTCTGATTTTTCCTGGGTTGCTGCCAGAGCCAGGCCACCAAATATCCTGGATTCGGTTGAAAATAGCTTTTGACTCAATAAAATCGAACCTAGAAGCGACAAAAACGAAGCGATGATCACTATGAATACTGCGGATACCAGCTCACCAACAGGAAAAGAACCCATTTCAAAGCCGATATTATCGATCATACTCAGGGCAAGTCCGGCCACAATGAGCGTGATACCTGAAATCCCGGCCACACCAAAACCGGGTATGGCAAAAATTTCCACCGCAACAAGGATTACACCGATTATGAAGATAATAATCTCCCAATTGGCTGCCAGCCCCTCGATGTATAGCGGGGCAAAATAGAGCAATGCTGCTATTATGGAAGCTCCAATGGGAAAACCGATACCGGGAGATTGCAGCTCGAAATAGATGCCGCCAATAATCACCATGATCAGGATTCCTGAGATTAAGGGACTGATGAGGAAGCGGATTATACGATCGGTGGTTGACATTTCAAATTTCAGGATTTCATAATTTTCAATGCCTGCATTTTCGAGGAGCTCAGGGATATTGTCGGCCGAGCCTTCGCAGAATCCGTTTTCGATGGCTTCGCTGGTGGTGAAAGTAATAACCTGGCCGGAATCAGAAACGCCCGGAATTTTTATCCGCGGATCAACCATACCCTCGGCTATTTTGGGGTCACGCCCGGTGGCCTCTGCTGTGGAACGCATCATCGAGCGCATGTACGATTGGTATTTGTCGGGCACAGCTTCGCCGGTTTGATTCACCACAGTTGCCGCGCCAATGTTGGCACCCGACCGCATGTAGATGCTGTCGCAGGCTATCGAGATCAATGCTCCGGCTGAGGCGGCATTGTTATCAATAAAAACCCAAACCGGGATGGGTGATTGCAAAATGGCCGTACGGATCGAATCTGCGGTTTCAACCATCCCGCCATAAGTGTTCATGTGGATCAGGATCAGATCAGCTGCGGTATCTTTGGCCTCCTTCAGCGAGTTTTTGGTAATGTGCCATACCGGCGGCGCGATCTCTTCTTTAATATCAAATTTGTAGATCTTATAGGTTTTGGCTGAATCGGCAAAAGGATTCTCCGCATAAAGGCCGGATGATGATATAATTACAATCATCGCCAGAATAAATTGTATGTTTTTAAATGTTTTCATTTGTCGTTTTCTCAGTACAACTTAACAAGCCGGTTTATTGAATGTTTTGTTTTTATGCATTTTTCGGTACAGTTTTTTCCATCCTCTCCGCTGCCAGTAGTTTTTTCTCCAGTATTTCCCCCAGGTAATATTTGTCCATAATCTTTCATGGAGGTAATAGATGATAATTTTTGCTGAAAACTCTACCATCGTAATGTACCATGCCGTTTCGAGAACCTGGCCCATGGTATGATCCGTTGTGTTTCTGAAAATAATGAAACTTACAATGAATGTTGTTCCGGAAGCGATAAACCGCCAACTGATGGCCTTTAGTATGCTTCGGGTCGGACTATCCTTACTGTTTTCCATTGCAGATAAGTCTTCCTCTGGAACGTCCAATTTTTGTTTGTCGGAAACTGTTTCCTGCATTTTTTAGATCGGTGGATTTGTTGTTACAATATTAAGTTAAAATCATAATCAGGCAAAATATTTTTTCAGTTCTGTAAGAAATTCATGATGGATCAGTGTGTTGGTTGCCAGTAATTCCTTGCCGAAGATGTAATCTTTTCCACCCTTAAAATCGGAAACTTTTCCTCCTGCCTGTTTTACGATGAGAGTACCAGCAGTCACGTCCCATGCATTTAAACCGTATTCATAAAAGCCCTCAAAACGGCCACATGCAACATAAGCCAGATCAACCGCTGCTGAGCCTAACCGACGAACGCCGTGAGAATTTCGCAGCAGGTGGGTAAAAATCTTCATATAGGGTTCTAAAAGGGAATAATCAGCATACGGAAATCCTGTGGCAAGCAAGCTGTCGCTTATCTTCGCCGCTTTGCTAACGCTGATTTCCTGACCATTTAAAAAGGCTTTGCTGCCTTTCCAGGCGTAAAAACATTCTTCAAGATTGGCCTCATGAACTACCCCTGAAATAACCTCATCTCCATCCAATAGCGCGATGCTGATCGAAAACACAGGGATGCCATGGATGAAATTGGTGGTACCGTCAAGCGGATCGATGACCCAGTTAAACCTTTCTGAACGCTTTAATTCCTGATTTTCTTCGGCGATGAAACCGGCTTCGGGCAGAATTTTTCCAAGCTCTTTAATGAGCATGTTTTCGGTGTTTTTATCTACGTAAGATACAAAATCGTGATGGCCTTTGGTTTCCACGGCATCCATAGAAAATTTCGATAATTCTTCCTTGAGCATTTTGCCTGTTGACCGCGCCAGGTTGGCCACCTGTATGGTTAACTGCTTTAAGTTCATAATTTTTGAATGAGGAATTTTGGATGCACTTTCCTAAAATAGATGATGCCAATGATCCCTAAAATGATGATTCCAATGGCAATGTATTGAGCCTGGGATGCCTGGATTCCGGCAAATGAATATTTGATGTTCACCCTGATGAATTCGATAAGAAAACGCCCGGTACCGTTCATGATCAGGTAGATGGATGCGAGAATGCCGGGTATTGCCGTTTTTTTTCTTATGCTCCAAAGCACGATAAAAAATACCAGGCTAAGTGTGGTCTCATAAAAGGATGTCGGAAAAACCGGCTGTCCGAGCTCATAGCAAAATTCGCCATCGCACCCTGTCATGAGAACACCTTCTTTAATCACATTGTGCGGGAAAGTAAATCCCCACATCCAGTCAGGTAAAAAGGTGAGCCATTCGGGTTTGGGATCGGGATTTGGTACTCCCCAGCATCCGTCACCTGACAACTGGCAGCCAATCCGGCCAATGGCATAAGCCAGCAAAAGTGCCGGGGCTACCGCGTCGGCAAGTACAGGCCACTTTATTTTATTTTTTTCGCCATACCAGGCCACAGCAAACGTAGCAACGATCAGTCCACCATAAAATGTTAATCCGCTGAATGAAAACAAGGCCCCCAACGGATCCCTGAAAAAGTCATCAAGGTGCTCTACAAGGTCAAAAATTTTGGCCCCGAGTATGCCGCTGATCGCTGCTATCAACACAATAGCAGGCGTGAGCTGGGCGGGATGCACAGTAATGTTTTCCTTTACGGGCTTATCGAGTTTTTGCTTATTTCCTTTAAAATAAATGTATCCCACCATGGTTGCTGCAAGGATCAACCCGATCAGCCAACTACCATTTCCCGACATGATAAAATCCTGCGGATTAACAGCAAATTGATCGTAATTGAGGATGATAGCGCCGCCTTTAAAGCCAATGATAAAATAGAGCAACCCTGAAATAAGGTATTCGCTGAGTTTGGGTGGAGCACCTTTTAGCACTTGCTTTGATGTTGCAGATATCAGTCCTGATCTTTCTTTTCGACCCAGTTCGAGATAAACAATGTAACCGGCAGAAAAAAAAGCAAGGGCTACAAAAAATCCGTAGGTCTGAACCGGAAGCATGATGCTGGTGCCAAGCAGGTCGTTTATGAGGTCACTTATTCTTGGATACACAATTGATATTTGGATTGTTGGTGATAGACTAAGTTTTATAATTTTAGCAGACAGGTGCAAAACTATATTTAATCGGTTAAATTTTACGATTTAACAAAAAACCGTTGCATTAAAATCCCGCCAACAATGAAAAGTAAACCCGTGATTGTGGAAAATAAAATTGTTTCTCCAACGGCGAACCTGATAAAGATGAGAGAAATGAAGGGGGAGAGAAAAACAAGGTTAGAAATCCTGGCTGTTGTTTCGGCGAATTTCATGGCTTTGAGCCACAAAATGTAAGTAAGACCCATTTCAAAAATACCAGCGTAAACCGAGCCTGCTAATCCAAAAAGATGCAACGGTTTGAATCCATCTGTAATCAAAAGGTAAGTATGAGTGTAGATCATTCCGAACGAAAAAATCAGGAAAAGCTTTATGGGTTCGTCCTTTTTATCTTTTATGTTGTAGATGAAGAATAGCGACCAAAAAATGGCACTTCCGAGGGCCAGGGCCACACCCAGCGGATTGCCAAACTTCAGGCTGAACAAATCACCTCGCGTGGCAATGATGATGGTCCCGATAAAGCTGATGAGAATGGCGATGATACTCAAGGTACCGATTTTTTGCCTGAGCAGCGGGATTGAAAGCAGCACTAAAACCACCGGCCAGATATAGTTTAAAGTGCCTGCTTCCTGCGCAGGCAAAAGATCATAGGCTTTTAATAATACCAGATAGTATAAAAATGGGCTGAGCAGTCCGAGGATTGCTGCCCGTGCAAAATCATTCCGGTTGAGCTTTTTTAGCTGCGATGATTTTTTAGTTGCAACTATAAACAGGATAAAAAAAACTGTGGAAGTGGCAGATGCATAGAAAAGCAATTCGGGGAAAGAGATGTAGCGGAGTGTAATTTTAAATGCCGATCCAATGGTTGACCAGAAAAATATGGCTGTAAGTGCAAAAACATAAGATTTATTCTGATTGGTCATGCTGCAAAAGTAGTTGAAAATGCAGGCAAATTTTGGTATGTCCGATAGCGAACGACTCATTTTAAAAACGAACACTTTCTGTGGGGCTGATTTACTTTGCTTGATTTAACTAGCTGGTAATAAATTAAAAAAAATGTTTGGCACAGTTTTCGAGAAAATAGAAATCATTATTGAATAGCGAGTAAAATATTCCTCTCCCCATAATTGATTTAAGTTAGTATCTGATTTTGATTGCAAAGAAAAGCGCCGCACCCCCCGCGGCGTTTTTTTTATTTTCGGCCATCCGTTTTCCTTTAGATTCCAAAAGATAAAATAATAACCCGGGACTGATAACAGATATTCGTTATTGGTTATTAGTAATTCTAATTTCTAAACTCCCAACTTGGACAAGCCAAAACCAAACAGGGAATAACAATCGAGAAGTTTTTAT
>CAYNDN010000167.1:0-9256 GCA_964395075.1 uncultured Lentimicrobiaceae bacterium
CAGCTATCCAGACTGATATTGTACGTTTGGAGCAGGTGATTAAAAACCTGGTTTCCAATGCCATCAAGTTTACCAGCGAGGGACAGATTACCGTGAAGTTTGAGCCCGCGCCTGTCGGAATAAATTATCAAAACTCAAAAGTTGTTGCGGAAAATTATTTCGCCCTTTCAGTTACCGACACCGGAATAGGTATTCCGGAAGAAAAGCAACAACTTATATTTGAGGCTTTCCAGCAGGCTGATGGCAGCACATCCCGCAACTATGGCGGCACAGGACTTGGCCTTTCGATTTGCAAGGAAATTGCAAAGTTGTTCCATGGTGAAATTCATTTAGAAAGCACAGCAGGAAAAGGCTCCACTTTTACGGTGTACCTGCCCTACCACTTTGATGATGGCCAACCTAAAACCGATAGTCCTGATTCATCGGCAGCAAAGCCTTCAAAACCAGCTCACAAAATTACATCAGGTAAAATACAACCCATTTCAGAGCTGCCACATCTTAAACCCATCAATGACGATCGCAACAATATCAAACCTGACGACAGGGTTATCCTGGTTATTGAGGATGATATGAATTTTGCCAGGATTCTCAGGAACCAGTGCCACGATAAAAAATTCAAATTCCTTCATGCGCCATCCGGTGAAAATGGCCTGATGCTGGCAGATAAATATATTCCCGATGCCATTATTCTTGACATAAAACTACCAGGCATTGATGGTATTTCGGTGCTCGATCAGATTAAGGACAACCCCAAAATCAGGCATATTCCGGTGCACATGATGTCGGCACTGGAAGAAACGGTTGATGTTTTTCAAAAAGGAGCCATCGGATATCTCACCAAACCCATCGACCCTGGTGAGCTGGATAATGCCTTTGGGAAAATTGAAGATATCCTGGATAAAAAAGTTAAAGATTTGCTTATCGTGGAGGACAACGATGAAATGCGTAAGCAGGTTATTGAGGTTATCGGTCGTGAAGGTGTTGAACCCACGGGTGTGGCAACCGGTAAGGAAGCCCTGAAATTGATTCGCGAAAAGCAGTTCGATTGTGTGATACTGGATCTTGGCCTGCCTGATATGTCGGGTTTTGATTTACTGAAAAAACTTGAGGAGGAAAACACCGAAGTACCACCGGTAATCATTTACACCGGAAAGGAACTGACGCGTGAGGAAAACCACGAACTGAAAAAATACGCCGAATCCATCATTATCAAAGGCGTAAAATCTGAAGAAAGACTTCTGGACGAATCGGCACTTTTCCTGCACCGGGTTGTGGATCAATTGCCCTCCGGCAAGCAGGAAATCATCACCACCCTGCATGACAAGGATGCCATTTTCAGAGATAAAAAAGTGCTGGTGGTTGATGATGATATGCGGAACCTGTTTGCACTTGCAAAAATTCTGGACGAAAAAGATATGCAGGTTGTTGAGGCTGAAAACGGAAAAGTAGCATTGGAAAAATTAAAGAATGAAAATGATTTCAACCTGGTTTTGATGGATATTATGATGCCGGTGATGGATGGCTACGAAACCATGCGCGAAATCAGAAAAAACCCTTCATTTAAAAATTTGCCAATCATCGCGCTAACTGCCAAAGCCATGAAAGATGACTACGAAAAGTGTATCGCTGCCGGTGCCAATGATTACCTCACCAAACCCATCGACATAGGAAAACTCACCTCATTGATGAGTGTGTGGCTCCACAAATAGAATTGACTTATTCACCATAAATTACAATAGCTTTGAAACCAAAAATTCTCATCGTTGACGATAAACTTGAAAACCTCATAGCTCTGGAAAAGATGCTGGAGGACCTTGACGTGGAATTTGTTCGCGCCTTTTCAGGAAATGATGGACTCATCCAATCGCTCAAGCATGATTATATGCTGGCTATAGTGGATGTGCAAATGCCTGGGATGGATGGCTTCGAAATGGTGTCGATCATGCATGAGAGCCGCAAAACCCGGTACATTCCCGTTATTTTTGTTTCGGCAATCTACCGTAAAACCGATCACATGATCCGCGGTATCGAAAGTGGTGCTGTGGATTTTATTTCGAAACCCATTAATGATGATATCCTGCGAGGGAAGGTGAAAATATTCCTGGATCTGTATCTGCAAAAGCGGGAACGTGAAGAACTTATCAACCAGCTGGAGGCCACCCGTGAAAGATTGGAAGAAGAAAAAGCCAGAGCTGAAAATGCCACCAGGGCAAAATCGATGTTCCTGGCCAGCATGAGCCACGAAATACGTACACCGCTCAATGGCATTGTAGGAATGATCGACATCCTGAAAAATACCAGGGAAATTGAAAAATTCGGTGAATACTTGGATATCATTGAGATTTCGGCAGATAACCTGTTGAATATCATCAACGACATTCTGGATTTTTCCAAAATCGAATCTGATCAGATCGAACTGGAAGTAATACCTTTCAATGTGAGGGATGAGGTAAATAGCGTAATAAAGATTTTGGGCCTCAAAGCCTCTGGAAAAGGGCTTGAGTTTGGAGCCGGTATTTCAGATAATGTCCCGGTTTCGTTGATGGGAGATCCGGTAAGATTTAAGCAGATTTTGATCAATTTGGCCAACAATGCCATCAAGTTCACAGATAACGGTTTTGTGAAAATTAAAATAGACGCGAAATTAACCAGCGATAAGAAAGTAATACTGGATTGCAGGGTTGCCGATAGTGGTATCGGAATTTCTGAGGAGGGCAAAACGCGGTTGTTTAAAGAATTTTCGCAGACCGATAAATCTACAACTCGAAAGTTTGGCGGCACGGGACTTGGGTTGGCCATCTCGAAAAAACTCACCAGCATGATGGGTGGCAATATTGGTGTTGAAAGCGAACAGGGAAAGGGTTCCGAGTTTTGGTTCAATGTTTTGATGGAGCCGGTAACCGGTGAGGCCGGTAAAAGAAAAACCGAGAAATCGCCGCGCAAATCCTCATCCAAATCGCTCCATGTGTTGCTTGTTGATGATAACCTCATAAACCGGAAGGTGGCCCTGTTTAATTTGCAAAAACTTGGCCACAGGGTTGAATCTGCAGAAAATGGGCAGGAGGCCGTGGATAAATACCTGGCCGGTGATTTTGATGCCATATTGATGGATATCCAGATGCCTGTGATGGATGGATACCAGGCTACCACAGAAATCAGAGATATCGAAACCAAACAGCCCGAAAAGAATCCGGTAAAAATAATTGCCATGACAGCCAACGCTGAAAAAAGTGAAATGGCAAAATGCATCGAGCTTGGCATGGACGACTACCTGAGCAAACCTTTTAAACCAGAGGATTTGGGAGAAGTACTGCAAAGGCAGTTTGATAAAACCGATGACTAACGGGCTGTTTTGAATCTCCTTGTTTTTTGTTAAATCCCATATTTTAAAAATGAGCAGGCGTAATAAAGCGGTAAAAAATGTAGGTTTTGATCTGGAATGTAACCCAAATTTCCCGAACAGAAAACAACTGCATTTTTGGGTCTATATGCCTCAATATACAGATGCATACTTCTTAATTTCCCGGCGGGGCCTTCTTTTACCTCCACGGGTATGATGTTTCCGTTTTGGGAAAACAGAAAATCAATTTTAATCAGATTGCCAAATGTTTCTTTGGCCAGCTTCTCAACCAGCCAGGTTTTTCCTGCCTGCCTTGCTCCTCGTAATAATAGGGTTTTTCGGCGATCTTTTGCAGCCCACCCTTTTAATGTTGAAATGACATATCTTTCGATGGGGATTTTAGTTATCTAGGGTAAACTGGTTTAAAAAGATTTAGAAATCCAACCCTGTTTTACTTTTTAGATTTAGAAATCCAACCCAAAGCCAACCATTTTCCTGCACAGCAGTAGAGAATTTCTGTCATTTTGATCAAATGACCGCTCTGCTTGTTTATTCTTTTAAAATTTAATAAACCATGAATCAAGCAGAACGTACATCTATTATATCTCTTCCGGTTGTAATCCTGATCGCCATTGGCATTGCCTGGGCAGGAAGCCAGGGTGGCCACACTGCATTTGGAATTCCCGTTTTTGCCTTGGCTGTGGCACTGGCATTTGTCATCAACTGGCTGGTGTTTATCCCCGCCTATATTTCTCAAACCGAAAAATACTTCGACCTTACCGGAAGTTTCACGTACATTTCTGTTGTGCTGGTTGTGTTTTTCTTAAGCCCGGAAATGAATTGGCGATCTCTTCTTCTAACAATTTTGGTGGTGATCTGGGCCGGCCGTTTGGGAACATTTTTGTTTCGGCGTATTCACAAGGCAGGCAAAGACGACCGTTTTGATGAGATCAAAAAATCCTTCCCCCGGTTTTTACTCACCTGGAGTCTGCAGGGCCTTTGGGTAACTTTTACAGCAGCCGCAGCTTTTGCAGCCATCTCCTCCACCGGTAATAATGATTTTGGCATTTTCGCCATCGCCGGATTACTGATTTGGATTTTTGGATTTATGTTCGAAGTAATTGCCGATGCCCAGAAAAGCCGTTTCAAAGCCGATTCCGAAAACAAGGACAAATTCATCTCCTCCGGGTTGTGGGCCTGGTCGCGCCATCCCAACTATTTTGGTGAAATTACGCTTTGGATTGGTGTGGCCCTGATAGCTTTCCCTGTTCTGCAGGGCTGGCAGTATGTTACCCTCATTTCCCCGGTTTTTGTTGCTTTGCTGCTCATCAAAATCAGTGGCATCCCCATGCTCGAAGAAAAGGCAGATAAGAAATGGGGCGGGCAGGAAGACTATGAAAATTACAAGAAAAATACGCCGGCACTGGTGCCTTGGCCGCCGAAGTGACCAGTAAAAAGACAAATCACTACCAGATCATTGATTGGTTAAACAGTAGTTGTAATTTTCATCAAAGAGATTTTATCCTCCGGGTTGTTTTTCAAATGATCCGGGGGGGTATTTTTCCGCTGTGCAATAGTTATGATTTTGCCAAAAATATATTTTGGAAAACCATGCTGAAAGCAGGTCATTTAAAGCAATTTATCTTATTTTGGGATTTAGGCACTATGGATTGAAATTGGATATATTTGCGTTGCATTAATTTATTGACCCTTGTCCACAGATTTACATTAATTCATTTGTGATAGCCCACAAATTTACTGTTTGGAGGCGGATGCCTCAATAAATCTGTACACACAATTCTATTATTCATTGCACAATCAGTGATTTCCTCACACAATCATCCCATCAAAAAACAAGCTCACCCCAAATTATTACAGGTTCGTCGTGTTTGATTTCCGCATGATATTTTCCGCGAGTATGTTTGCATCAGTTAATTGATTTACAAACCATTTTAAAATTTATCAAACATGAAAGTTAGAGCATTAGTAGTAGCCATCGCAATGATTTTAGTATCAGTAAATGTAACAGCACAGGCACAAGAAAAAAGATTTGGCTTTGAACTGAGCGGAGGCCCGTCTTTCTCCACAACCTATCCCGGCAACACCAACCTGAAAAAGGGAGCCGGAATAGAAGGTATTTTCCATTACCGGTTTTTACAACACACAGGTATTTATGCCGGCTGGGGCTGGAACAGGTTTGCTTCGGATGCATCCGAATCGTTCGGCAACACCGATTTTGAAGAAACCGGTTATGTTTTCGGTTTACAGTTTAAACATCCGGTGGGTGCCACAAATCTTAAATATTATGTGAGGGCTGGCGGACTTTATAACCACATTGAACAGGAAAACGAAGCGGGCGAAATCATCCAGGATTCCGGCCATGGCCTGGGATGGCAACTGGCGGGCGGGTTGGATGTTTCGCTGGGTAAAAACTGGAGTCTTACCCCTGGCGTAAAATTTAATGCATTGAACCGGGAAATTGAAAATGCAGGAAACAAAACCGACACGGACTTCAATTACATTTCGGTAAGGGTTGGAATTCTTAAAACGTTTTAACCTAATCTGCCGTGATAATCCGGTAATAATAAGTTCAGGGTTATAATATTCCAGGAAAAGTCAGGATTTGGTGGGAATCAGATCCTGGCTTTTTAAAATCAAGTCATCACGAACCAACGGGCCAAGGTCATTATGGTATTTAGCCTGTAAGAAAACAATTGATGTTGAAAATTGAATTTATGAGTCTTCTTGCGGACTCTATCAAGCGGCGTACTTTTTACACACAATTTTGTAATTTGGCCGTTCAGCCAGGAAATAATTTAGCAAAAGAATGAAGATTACGCATATACAACGTTTGATTCCGCTCAAAAAACTGAGCCTGCTGCTGTTGGGCATTGCTGCAACCTTACAGCTGGTGATCATCACTTACAATCATTTCACCGGATTTTACGACTTGACCGGGCCGGGCGATTTTTTCATCAGGTTCATTTGGGGGACTTTTCTCAGCCTCATCGGGGCGTTTTTGCTGGCACTGCCCGACCTGGCTATTATTCGATACCTGAACAGCCGCTTCCCCTGGAGCAAACAAATTGCGGCGCGCATCGCACTGCAGCTTTTGTTCACTGCCCTGCTGGCTGTTTTTGTTTCAACAGTCATTACACTGTTGTCTCATTTTATCAGCACTTACAGGGAAAACCTCTGGGATGTATTGGTTACCAATGTATTGATTGTGGCCGTGCTGAACATGCTCATGATGATCATCCTTGAGGCATGGATATTTTTTAACGAAGGGGCTGCATCCAGAAAACAAATGGAAACCCTGGAGAAGGAACTTTCGCAAATCCGATTCGAAGTACTGAAAAACCAGATAAATCCGCATTTTATGTTTAACAGCCTCAATGTGTTGTCAGGGTTGATTGATAAGGATACCGAAAAAGCGCAGTTGTTCATCGAGGAGTTTTCGCACATTTACCGCTACGTGCTTGAAACCATCGAAAAGCCTGTGGCCACAGTTGAGGATGAACTGGGTTTTGCCCGTTCCTATATGTTTCTTCAGCAGATCAGATACGGGAAGCATCTGAAATTTGAAGTTGAGATTCCTTCACGATATCTGAAAATGTTTCTGCCACCGCTGTCGTTACAGGTGGTTTTGGAGAACGCCATAAAACATAATCTTGTGAGCCGCTCGCAGCCGCTCATCATCCGCATTATGGCGGGTGAGAATCATTTGTTGGTGACCAACAATTTGCAAACCCGTATTTCGGCCACGGCAACCACAGGTCTGGGGCAGCAAAACCTCGGGAAACGCTATGCGCTCATCGGAAAAGAAGATCCTAAATTTACAGTAGGGGCCGAAAATTATCAGGTTACCCTTCCGTTAATCAGCGAATAATTATGTTGAATATTCTGATCATCGAAGACGAAACACTGGCCGCCGACCGGCTTGAAAAGAAGCTCAAACAAACAGAGCCGGATTGTCGCATACTCGCAAAAATCGGCTCCGTAAAAGAATCGATTAAATGGCTAATGCAAAATTCTGCCGATCTGATCTTTCTTGACATCCAGCTTTCTGACGGGCTGAGCTTCAGTATTTTCGACCGGGTGCAGGTGGACACCCCTGTGATTTTTACCACGGCCTACGACCAGTATGCCATTCGGGCATTTAACCTGAACAGTGTTTCATACCTGCTGAAACCCATACGAAATCAGGACCTGGAGGAGAGCCTCAGAAAATTCAAAGCCATGAAAAGCGCCTTTAACATCGACTTTGAAACATTGCTGGCCAATTATCGAGGCGAAAAAGCGGAATATAAAAAGCGGTTTTTGATCAGAATAGGAGATAAGCTCAAAAAAGTGGAAACCACTGACATTGCATTTTTTTATGCCTTGGAAAAGAATGTGTTTCTAAAAAATTTCGATGGACAGAGCCTTCCGGTGGATCATTCATTAGATAATCTTGAAAATTTGCTTGACCCGGATAAATTTTTCAGGATCAACCGGAGGTATATCGTAAACCTGGAGAGCGTACTAAACATGATTGCCTGGTCGAGAAGCCGCATTAAACTGGAACTCAAACCTGAACCTGACGATAATATGGATACGGTTGTAAGCATCGACAGGTCGGCAGATTTTAAGAAGTGGATGAATAGCTAATGATAAAAAGCACGAACTATTTATACCACAAAACCTGGTTTGGTGACAAACACACAATCAAAACATATAAACAACGTAAAAACCTGATCATGAAAACAAAACTTTCCTTTTTCCGCCTTACCGGAGCCATTTGTTTTTAGGCGTGCAGGCAAACCCATGAAGAGTTTGCCACTTCCTGCGATGGCCTGCAAATCAGCTACACCCCCATCAGGGAAGCGGCGACATTGCGCTGGTATTAGTCCTTTATCTTATTAATATTCTAAGAATCAAGAGTTTACAATTCGCCAACTGATTACGATTTTGTCACAGTCTGACATCTACGATCGTAGGACCCTTCGTGCGGAAAATTTAATGATTTTTCTGGGCTAACAGAGCTGGAATTTAAGGAAATAGAACTATTAGAGAAAAGAGCTCAGCCATCAAGCCGGAAAAATGCAGGGGATAATCCTGATGGGATAAAGTACAATAAATTGAACATTGAAAGTAAACGCTTTCAAAACATTATCAAAATAATATGCTACAGAGTCGAAACATCATGTGCAAACTATTAGCTTCCAACCTCCAAAAAAACACCAATGAAAAAAGAGCCTTGGTCAATAGTATCATAAACTCACAAACAGAAATAATCCCAGATTAAAAACTTACTAACAGCAAAAATCTATTCACAGGTAAACCCAAGAGCAAACATTGCAATTGAACCTTTCATCAATCTTCTCAATGAAACCCAAGCCAAATATCCGGGTACTCATCTGGTGATGAACTACCAAATCGCGACATTACATTTACGATGGGTCAGGAGTTATGAGATTTTGATATACACAATTACGAATTCTGACTGATAGTTTTCGTAAAAGAGTTGAAAAATAATGATATCCGATGACAGATGGTTGAAAACGAAAAATCCAATAACAATTAACAAATAACGCTTCAACTAGTAGATAACCTCCAAATCGTTTTCCTATCCAAAACCCTATCTTTGCCAAAATTTTTTGCGCATGCTGCTACAATATATCCAATGGAATGTAAGCCCGGAAATACTGCCGGGAATTTTGCCTGTTCGCTGGTACGGACTGCTTTTTGCCGGAGCTTTCTTTTTTGGCTACCTGATACTCATCAGGATTTTTAAGCACGAACACAAAGACCCCAATTACGCCATCAAGCTGCTCGACAAACTGGCCATGTACATGGTGATCTCCACCATCATCGGTGCACGGCTGGGGCATGTTTTATTTTATGAGCCCGCTTACTACCTGAGCAACCCCGTTG
>CAYNDN010000168.1:0-9249 GCA_964395075.1 uncultured Lentimicrobiaceae bacterium
TCAGCCGGACATTTGGGATTGATAGAAGCAGCAAACCGAAAAACAGTCATCAAAATACTGATATTTAAAAACAACAAAGCACAAACCACAGGCGGGCAAAATATTGATGGAGATATGCTTGCAAAAGTGCTTGCGGGCTATAAAGAAGCCATAATCGAAATTCATGACCCTCAAAGCCCTAAGCATATCGAAACCATTTTAAATAAAGCCGTTGCATCAAACCGGTTACAAATCGTTATCGCAAATTATTAAAATAAAAATCATGAGATCATTTATTGGAGGCATCCGCGAATTACCGGAAATAAAAAATGATATTTCAGTTACAGCCGGATTTTTATGGGACAAAGGATGGGCCGAGCGCAATGCCGGAAACATATCAATTAATATAACCAAAACCATTCCTGAGTTTCCTCCGGGACTGGATTTTCACCCTGAAGTTGAACTTGATATTGCATACCCGCACCTGAAAAACAACATCATTGTGGTGACCGGAACAGGTACCCGGATGCGCGATGTTCATAAAGACACCTATGCCAATACGTGTTTAATCTTCATGGATGATTCAGGAAAATCATACCGGAAAATGCAAAAGTTTGACCTGCCAAATGAGCCTGAACCTACCTCGGAATTTCCAAGCCACCTGGCCATTCACAATATGCTGGTTGCCGAAAACAGGGAAGAACATGTGATCCTCCACACGCATCCCAACAAACTCATCGCCTTAACCCACATCAAAGAATACTGCGATGAAGATAGAATAAACAATCTGCTGTGGAGTGTCCAGCCCGAAACGTATGTGTTTATTCATGAAGGATTAGGATTTGTTCCCTACCTCCAAACAGGAAGCCATGATCTGGCTGAAGCCACCATCGAAAAATTTAGAAACCATCGCATTGTACTGTGGGAAAAACATGGATGCCTGGCCATTGGTAAAAGTGCAGAATCAGCCTTTGACCTGATAGATATTGCCGAGAAATCAGCCAGCATTTTCTTTATGGTCAAAAATGCAGGTTATGATTTTGAGGGAATTAACCCAAAGGATTTGGATGCTTTAAGGGCTGCTTTTAAGCTTACGTGATTACCTTCTCTAACTTCCGGAAGGCGAATTTTTTCTGTTTACAACCGACATCGAAATTGAGATCAGCAGCATCAGTGCTGTTATCAACATACTGATCCTGCCAATAAAATCGCCGAAAACCACATAAAAAGTCAATTCATTATTGGCTTTAAGCTCACCTTTAATCACACCCGGAACCCAGTATTCAGTGTCCTCGATAACATCACCCTTTTGGTTAATAAAAGCAGAAATCCCGGTATTGGCCGACCTTGCCAGTGCACGCCTTGTTTCCAACGCCCGGAGCTTTGCAAAGGTAAAATGTTGGCGATGACCTGCCGTATTGCCCCACCAGCCATCGTTGGTGATGATGGTTAAAATATTGGCTCCGTTGCGCACAAAACCATTCACAAAATCTCCGTAAATGGATTCGTAGCATATAATGGCCGGTGCTTTAAATTCTCCGTTGGCTGAAGTAAAAACTTCACGCTCTTCGGAATAACCAAGGCTGCCCACTGTACCTCCCAGGTTGAAGGCCAGATGCTGGATGGGTTTTAGAATTTTTTGGAATGGCATTTTCTCAGGGCCGGGAACCAATTTGGATTTATGATAAATCCCCACATCCTGGTTGTTGCTGAAGTAAAGTGCCGTATTAAAAGCCTCGTAATATTTTTCCACATCCGAAAACTTCCTGGCAGTGCTGGTCAGCGGTTCACTCTCTTTAAACAACCGGAAAGTTGATGCTCCAATTATGATACTTACGTTTGGATTGGCCCGGATGTATTTCCTGATCTGCCTTGCTGAAACTGATTTTTCCACGGAGCGATGCCAGATGTCCTCCTGGATGGCAGATTCCGGACATACGATAAAATCTGTTTCCGGAGTAATCAATGAATCAGCGAGGTTCAGGTTTTTGGCAATCATTCTGCTTGGCGGCAAAACATATTGTTCACTCCAGGGATCAACGTTGGGCTGTGTAACAATTATTTCAGCAGTGTCTCCCTTTTCTTCATAAGTGTGATAAATGATTTGTGAAACCAGCAATGGAAAAATCAGTACAAAAGCCACTCTCGCCAAATTCCACTTTCTGTAATTTTTGTTCCTGAAATCTTTAATGAATTCATAAATAAGGATGTTCATGAGCAACACCCAGAGCGATCCGCCAAACACACCGGTATATTCATACCACTGCACCCAGGGTGTGTACATGGCAAAAGCATTGCCGAGGTTTAGCCAGGGCCACGACAAATCCCAGTCGAGATGCAGGAATTCGAAACTGATCCAGTAAAAAATCAACAAATAAATAGCACCGGATTTTTTAAAGAATGCCCGTTTGCTCATGTGAAAAATCATAAAAACCAGGGCCATAAACAGCGAATTGAGCAACACCGCCATGATGGCACCAAATTCTGTGGAGTTCCAAATCCACCAGGTGGTTAAAAGATTCCAGGTAAAAAATGCAACATAGGAAAACTGAAAGATGCTGTATTTGTGAAATTTCTGTCGGTTTGCATCCAAGTGATCGATGATGAAAAGCAGGGGAACAAACCCAAAAAACAGCAGAAATGGAAATCCGTGCATGGGCCATCCCAGGCTAAGGATCAGGCCTGATAAAATCGAAAGTAAGTAAAGGTGAATTTTTTTTGCGATCATATTGAATTAGTCATTTTTATTTTCCATGGTATCACTTTCATTTCCCCTTAAGCGCTTTATTTCCCTATCAAAATCAGATTCGTAAGCTTCATCCTGCTTTATCCGGAACTTGTCATATTCATCTGAAGCGATTTTTTTTGCTACAGCTGACGAAACCGTTCCCGGATTATTCAAAATAGCATAATCATTGAATTTCAAAAATGTGTCAAGTTTCCCAACCCAATCGGTCATTTTCATTGGAACCTGCCTTGCTGCCTGGTTTTCAGCAAAATCCAAGTACATTGTTACAACCCGGTTAAGTTCATCAATCTCCTTTTTATTGAGATAATTCTTTGCAATGGAGGCATCAGATTTAAGTATCTTTCCTTTTGGAGCATTTTTCCAGGTTGTTAACCCCATTTGTTCTGAACCTGCATTTGCCCTTTTTGCAATAATTCCAGCAGCAGTTAATCCTGTAATTGCCCAATGCAATTTATTTTGTACCGTTTGATAAAAAGTCTTTGTGGTCTTTGAACCGGGATCATAATCTATACTACATTCTGAATATATATCGGTAATCTTTTGATAAAACCTACGTTCACTGGCTCTAATCTCCCTGATCCTTTCCAGCAATTCATCGAAGTAATCTTTACCGAAAAGCTTTTTACCTTGTTTCAGTCGTTCATCATCCAAAACAAAACCTTTGATAATAAACTCCTTTAACGTTTTTGTAGCCCAAATCCGAAATTTGGTAGCTTGTTGCGAATTAACCCGATAGCCGACTGAGATAATTGCATCGAGATTATAATAATCCAGATTTCGGACAACCTCTCTTTCACCTTCATTCTGAACTGTCCGGATTTTCCGGACAGTTGCTTCTCGCTGCAACTCGTTAGATTTATAAATATTACCTAAATGCTCGCTTATGGTTTTTTTTGAAACACCAAACAATTCACCCATTGCCTTTTGGGTAAGCAAAACGGTTTCTTCCTGGAGAATAACCTCTACTTTAACATCGCCATCAGAAGTTGTATAAAGTAAAATTTCAGAGTTTCTCATATTAACTCAAAAGATTTTTAAACGCAAATTCTACCAAAATTCTATTTTTTGCTGCTGCAATTATGGCGAACAAATGATGTAAATTGCATCTGAATAAATTCATAAAATCTCAATCATCAACATATCATTCTGATACCAGTCGTTATTCGCTAATACAAAAAATCATTGTAAGGATAACGCTTAACATGGATCTTTCTAACCTTATCGTAAACCTTCTTTTTAAAGCCATCCCAATTGCTTTTGTCGCGGGCAGAAATAAAAACTGCCGGGGAGTTGCTCTTGGCAATCCATGAATTTTTGAGTTCCTCCAGGGTAATGTTTTCCCGGGTTGGCTCGGTCAGATCATCTTCCTCTTTTTCTACCCAGGTGTATGCATCAATCTTGTTAAAGATCATCATGGTTGGTTTATTGGAACTTTCGATCTCGTTCAGGGTTTCGTTAACCGTATGAATTTGTTCCTCAAAATCAGGATGTGAAATATCCACCACATGAAGCAACAGGTCGGCTTCCCTGACTTCATCCAATGTTGACTTGAAAGATTCAACCAGTCCGTGAGGAAGTTTGCGAATAAAGCCCACGGTATCCGAAAGCAGAAATGGCAGGTTTTCGATTACCACTTTCCGAACTGTTGTATCCAGGGTAGCAAATAGCTTATTTTCGGCAAACACCTCCGATTTGGCCAACTGGTTCATGATGGTGGATTTGCCCACGTTAGTGTATCCTACCAGGGCTACCCTTATCATGCTGCCGCGCCCTTTCCGCTGCACTGTCATTTGCTTGTCGATTTGCTCCAGCTTTTTCTTGAGCAAAGCGATTTTATCTCGGATGATCCGGCGGTCGGTCTCGATCTCCGTTTCACCGGGGCCGCGCATCCCGATACCACCACGCTGCCTTTCAAGGTGGGTCCACATGCGGGTAAGGCGTGGCAGCAGATATTCGTACTGAGCCAGTTCCACCTGTGTTTTGGCGTGCGCAGTGCGTGCGCGTTTGGCAAAAATATCCAGAATTAAACCCGTTCTGTCAAGAATGCGCTTATCGAGTGCTTTCTCAATGTTTTTAATTTGTGATCCGCTCAACTCATCATCAAAAACTACAAGATCAATTTTCTCAGCTTTTACAAAACTGCGCACTTCGTCAAGTTTTCCTGACCCGATAAATGTTTTGGGATCAGGGTTATTCAGCCGTTGTTTGAATCGCTCCACTGGGACACCACCGGCAGTTTCAACAAGAAACGCAAGCTCGTCTAAGTACTCGTCAATTCTCGATTCTTCTTCTTTTTGGGTGGTAATCCCAACCAGGGCAACCCTTTCACGCTCTATGGCAGTTGCAATATTTTGGGGCATATATATTTGGTTTAATCTTTAAAACGATTGTTGCAAACGTTGACTCACCGGCTGAAAATCACCCTCAAGGGGCAGAATAACCTGAATTTTCCCGGGAATACTATAGATTTCTATAAACGGCTTATCAGCAATGTTATGTTCGGCAGCATACTGTTGCAGTAACGGGTATGCCTTGTAAATTGATGCATACAACGAAAAAATATTGTTTAGTGGCAATTCAACTACAGCAGCTTTATTAAAACTAAACTGATGCACCAAAAAAACATCGGTATGCGAAATAATTTTATCTTCATGCACCTTTGCGATAACCCGCCCTATCATACTTCGCATTTCATCCGGATTTGTGGTTTCCGGATCGTCGAAAAAAATGCCAAAACTGAAATAATTGTCGATGCCTGCCTCCCAAAGCCGGTCGGCAATTTGCTCCTGTATCATTATTGTTTCATTGTATTCCCCGAGGTGATTTTCATAAGCTACAATAAACGAGTCAATCTGTTTTATTTCCACGGCAGCCTTTGTAAAAAGCCCTGAGTACCATCCAAAAACAAAAAATACAATTGCACCTCCAACCACAAAAAACAACAGGTTACGAATTGCTTTCATATTTTTTGTATTGCTTTAAGTTTAAAAATGCCTGAATCCAATTATTTCACGGGCTTCTTTCACAGTTTTAGCTCCACTTTCGTATGCTTTTTCTGCACCCATTTTCACAACCTTTCTTAGATATTTTTCATCAGCGGCAACCTCTTTGATGCGTTCGCGCAGGGGAGCCGTGAAATTGATGATGTCCTCAGCAAGCTGTTTCTTTAAATCACCATACCTGATTTTACAGGCATTGTAATGCTCATCAAAAAATGCAATGACCTCTTTGTCAGATACAACTTCCATCAGAGAAAACAGGTTTTGGATGGGTTCCGGCTTAGGAGTGTTTGGTTCTGTTGGGCCGGCATCAGTAACAGCACGCATTACCTTTTTCTTAATGGCCTTGGGTTCTTCGGCAAGAAAAATGGCATTGCCTTCACCTTCTGATTTGCCCATTTTTCCACTACCATCCAGACCGGGGATTTTAACGAGGGTTCCTCCAAAATTGAAAGCTGTTGGTTCGGGAAAAAACTCCTGCTCATACATCCGGTTAAACCGGCGTGCGAAAGTACGTGTCATCTCGAGGTGCTGCTCCTGGTCTTTGCCAACGGGCACCTTGTTGGCCTTATGAATAATGATATCGGCAGCCATCAGCGATGGATAGGTCAGCAAACCGGCATTCACATTGTTGGGCTGCTTGCGGGCTTTTTCTTTAAATGTTGTAACCCGCTCCAGTTCACCCATGTAAGCATTCATATTCAGCAACAGGTAAAGCTCGGCTGTTTCCGGCAGATCACTTTGTATATAAAGGGTAGCTTTTTCAGGGTCAATTCCGGTAGCTAGATATTCCACCAAAACCTGCTTCACATTTCCGTGAAGATCCTGTGGTGTTGGGTGCGTTGTTAACGAGTGATAATCAGCAATAAAGAAATAACAATTATACTTCTCCTGCATTTTCAGGAAATTTTGTATCGCACCAAAATAGTTCCCGAGGTGCAGGTTTCCGGTTGGCCTGATGCCGCTCACAACAGTTTCCATGTGTATCGATTTGATTTTTTGTGTGTTCAAAAATTTAATAAATATAAAACCAAGTAAATTTTAAGGATGGCAAAAGTAACTATTTTAGATTCTTTGCCTCTTTGAAGTGGTGGGAAGTTAGATTGAACCAAAGGATGTGAAAATAATGATGTGATCTAAAATTATAAACCGGTTTTAGCGTAAAACTAAATGATTACAAATCATTTACATCTTCAATTCATCATTGTTCTTGTTGAAAAAATGATATTCAAGAAAATGATGTGATGCATTGGGTTTAATAGAAACTTTGCATTTGTATTGCCAGGCCCACTTAAACCGGATTGAGAAGATACCACGGGTAAGGTGTGAATACAGGAAGGGATGAACCGTGATTACAAGCTTTTTTTCGTTTTGTTCCTGAACAAGGTATTGCAGGTTGTTTTCAATTTCGTCGATAATGAGGATTGTTGGCTTACTTTCACCCGAACCGTTGCAAACAGGACACTTTTCGAGCACCTGTATTTTCATGGCCGGACGAACCCTTTGGCGTGTAATCTGAACCAAACCGAATTTGCTGGGATGCAGAATAATATGCTTGGCTTTATCCTTCGACATCTCCTCCTTGAGTTTCACGAAAAGTTGTTTACGGTGTTTGGCCTCTGTCATGTCGATGAAGTCAACCACGATAATTCCACCGATATCGCGCAACCTGAGTTGACGGGCAATTTCAGTAGCCGCCTCCAGATTCACCTCCAGCGAATTGCTTTCCTGATTTTTTTGCTTGTTCACCCTGTGCCCCGAATTCACATCGATGGCCACCAAAGCTTCGGTATGTTCGATGATGAGATAAACGCCACTTTTTATGGTAACAATTTTCCCGAATGAATTCTTGATTTGTTTATCAATGTTAAAATGCTCAAGAATGGGTGTGGAGCCAGTGTATAGCTTGACGATATTAGCTTTTTCAGGTGCAATTTGTTTAATGAAGGTCCTGACCTCATCAGCCAATCCTGATTCATTAACATGAATATTGTTGAAAGATTCGTTGAGGTGATCGCGAAGGATGGCAGAAGTGCGGTCTAATTCACTAACAATTTTTTTTGGGGCATCAGCTTTGTTGAGTTTTTTAGAAATAGATTCCCATTTCCCAAGCAACTCTTTCAGGTCATTATCAAGATCGGCAACCATTTTATTTTCGGCTGCTGTGCGAATGATTACCCCAAAATTATTGGGCTTAATGCTTTTAATGAGGCGCTTTAACCTTTTGCGCTCTTCCGGGCTTTTAATTTTTTGGGAAACCGAAATCCTGTCGGCAAGGGGCACCAGCACCAGGTAGCGACCTGCAAAGGAGATTTCCGAAGATATCCTGGGGCCTTTGGTAGAGATTGGCTCTTTAGCAATTTGAACCAAAATGGGCTGGTTAATAGATAGTACCTCAGATATCTTCCCGGTTTTCTCAATATCCTGCTCCAGCCTGAATTCGCTCAGAGGTACATTGCTGATTTTTCCCGCACACGCTAATCGGGTAAATTTGATCAACGACCTGACCTGAGGGCCGAGGTCAAGGTAATGAAGAAATGCGTCCTTGTCGTAACCAACATTCACAAAAGCTGCATTTAAACCGGGCATAAGCTTCCGAACCTTACCAAGGTAAACATCCCCAACAGAATATTTTTTGTTCGATTTTTCCTTGGTAAAATCTACCAGCAGCCTTTCTTCCAGTAAAGCTATATCAACACCGTTGGAATTTACATTAATTACTAAATCCCTTTCCACGCCCTTGCTTTTTGTGTAAAATTACTATCTTTAATGTTGTTGATTTCGATACGAATGTGCATAAAAAAAATTATTACATAACATCAAGGTTGAAACCCAAGAAGACATTATGTAATAATTTTTTGTTATTGAACAATTTACTTCTTCTTATGTCTGTTTTTTCTCAAACGCTTTTTGCGCTTGTGTGTAGCCATTTTATGTCTTTTTCTTTTCTTTCCGCTTGGCATTATTCAATCCCTCTCTATTTAACTATTACATTATCTTTTACTTCATTCACAAAAGTTTTGGCTGGTTTAAAAGCCGGAATATTGTGAGCAGGTATGATGATTGTAGTATTTTTTGAAATATTTCTACCTGTTTTCTCCGCCCTTTTTTTGATGGTAAAGCTACCAAATCCACGCAAATAAACGTTTTCTCCATTTACCATTGAATTCTTAATGGTGTCCATAAAAGCCTCAACAGTGGTTTGTACATTCGACTTTTCAATACCAGTTTTATTGGCAATCTCTGCTACAATTTCTGCTTTTGTCATAATACTATTTAAAGATTTGATTATTAGATTTGTAAATAGGCGTGCAAATATATAATTTTTTTTTATTCAGCAACATTTTGATTTTTTTTTAAAATTTTGTGAATCAGTATGATGGAGACACATATTATGGTGTAACAAACCAAATTCTTCAAATTTTTCATTGATTTTTTTTTGAACAATCGTTGAAAAACCGCGGTTTCACTAATCTAAACCAACAAAAAATAAGGGAATGCCGGATGTTTCGAAGTTAATGG
>CAYNDN010000169.1:0-9229 GCA_964395075.1 uncultured Lentimicrobiaceae bacterium
ACAATCTTTAGGTTTGAAAAGGTATCATAAAGATTTTTTATTTCAACAGACCAG
The DNA here is from genome assembly GCA_964395075.1 of uncultured Lentimicrobiaceae bacterium. Taxonomy (GTDB): domain Bacteria; phylum Bacteroidota; class Bacteroidia; order Bacteroidales; family 4484-276; genus SABY01. The sequence goes on from CAYNDN010000169.1 coordinate 55, forward strand.
TCTATATACTTATGAACTTCGTCAATAAAAATTTGCTTTAACCCATTCAGGTAGAGCGTTTCAACAGTTTCAAAAAGACTATTTTTCGTAAAATACAGGTCATCAAGTGTTAGGTATAGCGCTTCGGAAGAAAAACCATACTTTGCTTTTACGTACTGCAGAAGCAATGTGGTTTTGCCAACGCCCCTCGCTCCTGTAATGCCAATAAGCCTGTCCTCCCAGAAAATTTCATCAAAGAGATACCTGTGAAATTCCGTGGTGGTTTCCTTGATTTTATTTTGAGAATTGCTGATTAGTTTTTCCATCATGATGAATTTTGTCATTCATAAACTGCAAAAATAGCATAATATTGCAGTTGTCAAACTGCAAAAATAATGCAAAAATTCCATTCATGAACTGCAAAAATGGGTGAATTTTGCCACCGGTGAATGGCAAAATGATTTATTAAGATGCCCGTGTAAAATATCTCAATCTGTATCAGACCTTCAGCCTGGCCGTTTTAATTGGGGTTTTCTTTTCCTTTGATGTTTCATGCCTTCAGCCTGAATTCTGTTACAGGGGTTTTTGGAACTGTTTATTATGCCGGCAGCCTGCAGGGCTGAAACTGTCAATCAAATAATATTCACGATTGCATACAAAGGATAAACCTGAATATTATCATAAGCAGCAAAATTTTCCAGCGATATTCTGATTCCGGCTTCCGCTTTTTTTTCTTCCAGGAATTTCCACATGCTCCGCATTTTACCATGTTTTCCGGATTTGACTTCAATCGGGATAATTTTTTCGGATTGCTGGATCACATAATCCACTTCTGCTGTGCTTCCTCTTTTTTCGCGATGCCAGTAATAAAGCTCTGCTCTGCTGTGGGGGTGTTGATATTTAAGGATTTCCGTACCTACAAACTGCTCTGCAATATTCCCTTTATTGATGGATTCAAAATCTTTCGCAAGCAGGTATTCCGATAATTCAATGCCAAGTATCCGTTGAAAGAAGCCGTGATCAAACATGATCATTTTAAACTTTTTCTGGTTTACTCCATAGCCAAGCGGAATTCCGGATGCTGCCGTGTGTTTTACTCTACGGATTAATCCAGCCATTTCAAGCAATGTAACCGCCTCTTTAATTTGTATATGATTGGCATTTTCGGCGGCTTTCGACAGGATAAATTTGTTGCCTGATTGCGATGCCACCGATTGAAATACCTCCCTGAGCCTGGGAACGGGCACATGCTTTTTATATTTTGCAAAATCATCGTCAAGGCTCGTGATCAGGTTATCAATCACAAATTGAGATTTACGCAAATCACCAGTTTTTATAAAGGTATCCACAACTTCGGGCAATCCGCCAATGATAAGAAACTGCCTTAAAAAGCTAATCGTTTTTTGATGAATTGCGTCAGGTAAGGGTTCCCATGGGTCTGCTTTTTTTATCAGCTTGAGTAGCCCTTCCTGTTGTTTTGCCATTAAAAACTCTACAAATGAAAGTGGATACATAAAAAGATGTTGTATGCGGCCAACGCCAAAAGAGGGGATTTCGCTCAGTGCGAACTTGAGCAACGACCCGGCAGCAATAACATGCAGTCCTGGCCGGTGCTCCCGGAAAAACCGCAAAGATGTAATGGCAGATACAGAAGCCTGGATTTCATCTAAGAATAACAGCGTTTTGCCATCCTCAATCGGGACGTTGTAAAAAGCCGATAGATTATTGATGATTTCATTCGCATTCAGATCTTCCCGAAAAAATTCGTGTACCGATTTGTCGGATTCAAAATTTACCTCAAGATAATGATCGAAAGTTTTACCAAGTTGCCGCACCGAATAGGTTTTTCCTACCTGCCGGGCACCCCTCAGCAGTAAAACTTTTCTTTGAGGGTCATCTTTCCATTTCAACAGGTGTTGGTCTATTAGTCTTTTCACTTTGTTTGTCAGATAATTAAGTGTAAATAATTTAAAAAGTCAGGGCAAAATTACAACCAATATTTAAAAAAATCAAGGCAATTTGCCTGTCAATATTTAAAATAGTCAAGGCAAAATAAGAATAAATATTGAAAAATGTCAGGGTAAATGCAAGCTAAAATTTTAAAAAAGTCAGGGCAAGTATTTGGTTTTATCCTACGCTAAAAAGAAAAACCCCGCTTCCACCGTTCGGCGAAAGCAGGGATAGACTTGTAATCCTCTTTAAATCAAAATAATTTTTTCCTGGAAATCAGGACTTAATTTATATCATCAAATCGCATAACTTTAAAATTACCGCTTATGCTTGCATTGGTCAGTAGAACTCCGGCAAGGCTAACAACAGATGATTCAAAAGTACCTTCGATGTAGCCTCCAACATCTCCATACGATGTAATGTTTGCAGTTGCCTCTTCCATAAAATAAATGGCAGGAAAAGTAGCCGTGTCGGAAATCAGGGTGAGCATAGAACCTGAGTAGTTATAAAGATTCAAGCTATCAGCCAGGTTATAAGAAATATTATGTGTACCTGTGCCTTCGCCTACAAAATTAATGATTAAGGCTGCTGTACTTACCTGATCGAAATGATCGATAGCACCCATTATGATATCAGTGTAAACGGTGCCATCTTCAGTTTCTTTTGTTGCAAAAGCTGAGAAATCGCTTCCCACAACGGGCTCATCTGCAAAAACAAATTCAGTGGTTGTGCCGTCAACCGTCAGGTTTACTTTGTTTATACCCGTAAAAGTAGCATCACCGGTGCCAGGGTCTGGTTGGTTGTCGTCATCATCGTCTTTATTGCATGCCGTAACAAAAACCAGCGCAAAGGCCAACAGATAGAGCATAGAAAAATTTTTCATTGTAAGTTTCATTTAAAATTTAATTTGTGTTTATAAAAGCGGCAAAAGTAGAACTGAGCCAGGAATTTAAACTGCCCGATGTATAAATGTAGGCAGGCAATGGATAAGTGTAGATGAATTGGGTATTTCTGTAATGGAGATTTGTTAGAACTGGTTAAAAACTTTGAGTAATCGTTCTTTTCGGCGCACCGACACCGGTATCTCTGATTTATCAGCCATGTAAACCAACCCTCCGTGAGGTTTATGGTATCTGTCGATATAATTAAGATTGATCAAATGGGAGTGGTGTGCCCTAAAAAAGCCATAATCAACCAGGAGATCTTCAAATTCTTTCAGATTTTTCGAAGCCATCAAACTTCTCTTGTTTGTAAGGTGAAATGTAGTATAGTTGCCGTCGGATTCACAACGGATAATATCATCAACTTTTACCAAATGGATGTCATCAACAGTTTTTAGTACAATTTTCTTTTGTTCTTTGGGCTTGCCGTTGAGGCCTGACAAAAGCGCATCCAGAACCAGGCGGTTTTTTTCAGCTTTATGCGCTGTTTTCACCTTCCGCAATGCATCCGTAAATTCCAGTTCATCAATGGGTTTCAGGAAATAATCCAAAGCACTGAATTTAATAGCCTTCAATGCGTGTGCTTCGTATGCGGTAATAAAAATGATTTTGAAATCTCTTTCTTCAACCTGCTTTAAAATATCAAATCCCGATCCATCGGGTAAATTAATATCGAGGGTAATCAGATCAGGTTTGTGTTTGTTGATGAGTTCTACCCCTGTTTTTACCGAATGAGCAACTCCCGCTATCGCAAAACCACTACTATTTTCTTCTATCATTCTGGCAATAGAGTCTGCCATTCGCTTTTCGTCGTCAATAACAATTACATTGATCATTCTTTTAGTATTAATGGGATGGCAAAAGTAACGATAGTTCCCGTTGAATTGCCACTCTGAGGTGATATTCCGGTGATTTTAAAGTGATGATCGCAACGGTATTTGTCGCAAAGCAATCTGATGCGTTGCCGGGTGTTATCAATCCCGGTTGATTGATGTTTTCTGTTTTGTTTCCGATTTACATGGCCCTGATCAAATCCCACGCCGTTATCTTCGATCCTGATGTTCAACATTTGATCAGCAACCTTAAAAAGGACTTGAATTTTTCCCTGATGATCTATATTTCTTAAACCATGCTCGATGGCATTTTCAACAAAAGGCTGCGACATCATGGGCGGGATGAGCAGATCATCCGGATCTTCATCCAGATCGATTACCGTAATATTATATTTAAAAGACCCACCATAACGCAATTGCTGCGTTTTGAGGTATTCATCCAAAAAATCCATTTCATCCTGCAAACTCACAAAATCATGCTTTGAATTTTCAAGAATATGACGCATGAGTTTGGCAAAACGTGAAAGAAACTGAGATGCTGTTGCCAAATTCTTTTCCTGTATATACGTTTGAATCGAAAAGAGGGTGTTAAAAATAAAATGTGGATTCATTTGTGAGCGCAGCAACTTTTGTTGCAATTCAGCGGTTTGATTTTCAACTTTCATCCTGCGTTGCCTGATCATGAGTATGGCCAGGGTTGCAATAAGCACTGCAATGAAAAACAGGGCTCCAAGTAAATAATTATAGCGGGTGATGCTTTGCCTTTGAATCTGGTTTTTCAACGAAAGTTCATTCAGTTTTTCATCCTTCTTCTCCAACTCATAGCGGGTTTTTAGCTCTGCAATCTGCCTGCTGTTTTCCTCGTTCAGGATCGAATCTTTTAGCCGGGAATATTTCACATGAAATTGAAATGCAAGGGTATTATCATTTTGCTGATAATACAACAGAGCCAAGGCTTCGTAAACTTCAGAGATTCTTTTCCGGATGTTTAATTTTTTTGATATTTCAAGGCTTTGCCGAAAGTAGGATTCAGCGTTTGAAAAATCATTTTTATCAAACCAGGCTCTTCCCAGATTTAAAAGTGAAGAGGAAATACCTTCCAAATCATTAAGTTCCTGCCTGATTTTTAGTGCTTCTTCTGAATAGTGAATGGTGCTGTCGGGCTGTTGTTTTATCCAAAAAACTACGCCAATATTACCGAGCGATGTTGCTATGCCGCTTTTGTTCCCAATGTCCTGAAATATTTTAAGTGCCTGTTGATAATACACAATCGAGGAGTCGTATCCGGATAAATTATTTTCAAAAACCACCCCAATGTTATTGAGTGAATTGCCCATTCCCAACGAATCGTTAAGGGCAACCTTAATCCGCAGGGCTTTATGGTAATATTCCAAAGCATTGTGGTAGTTACCCATTTCTTCGGATATCACACCTAAATTATTATAGATAAAAGCCATTCCCCGTTGCGAATCAAGTTCTTCGAAAATTGCTAAAGCTTCCTGGTTAAATTTAAACGCCTGAACATAATCTCCAATGTGATCGTAAATTACAGCAATATTGCTCAACCTTCTGCCAATTGTAATGGTATCATTATTGAGTTTTGCGATGCGTAACGACTTTTTAAAATATTGAAGTGCCGAAGTAAAATTTCCCTGGTAATAATGCAACAGCCCGATTTCGTTAAGCACTTTTTCGGCTTCCGGGGTTAGCGTATCCTGCAATATTTGATATGCAAAGTTGAAATTTTGTAAGGCCAACGCATTTTGATTTTCACCAACATATTGTTTTGCAATTTCGAAAAAGAGTTGAGATTTAACAGTTGGCTTGTTTTCGGAAGCAATTCGTTTTTGAAGGCTGTCGATTGTACGGTTTTGAGAACTAGCGTTCAGGGTCGTTCCGGCAAGGAAAAATAATAGCAGTGCGAGTTTTTTGAGCATGATTGTATCCATTTTTTTTTGCAATCCAGCCAGCAAAGCTATTACAATAACATTGGGCGGATTAAAAAAAGCGATCTTAATTTACAGGGCGAACGCATTTAAAAATCAGCAATCCGCTACTCCCCATTACATGGTTTCCGATTCTTTGTTTTCTCTGCGGATACTCCGCTAACTCTGTGGTTTATTTTTTTACCACAGAGCTAACAGAGAAGCCACAAAGAGATCAGAGAAAAATGGGTCAAGCCTGAGTAATTTTTAAATGAGGGAATGCTATCGATTTTTTTAAATGCGTTTGCCCTGTCTTATTTTATTTGAACAGCGTATGGTTTGTGTTAAAAACAACTTCCTTGATTGTGTGGTTATCATTTATCTGACCGGCGGAGTGACAAGCAAAACCGAAAAATTGATTTTTGAATAGCAGTAAAACACCTGTTCTCTGTATTTGGCCAAATTGTGATTAGAATTTTCTCTGTCAGGTTTTCGTTTCTATGCTGTCCTTCCGTCCGATCTTTTCCCCAAACTTTGGTTAGCTTTGCCCGAAATTCATCAGTATGGAAAAACATCAGCTTTCCAAGTCCACCTTTATCCGGGGCGTGCAATGCCTCAAGTCGCTTTATCTTTATAAGAACCGTCCTTTTCTGCGCGATAAACTCTCGCCGGAACAAATGGCTAAATTCAGGCGGGGAACTGATGTTGGCATTTTTGCTCAAAGCCTTTTCCCCGGTGGAATTGACTGCAAGCCAAAGTCGCCTTCTCAGTATCGGAAGTCGGTGGAAAAAACAGCCGCAGTTATTGCTGAGAAAAACCACGATGTGATTTATGAAGCCACATTCCAGTACGACCGGGTTTTGATCCTACTGGATATCCTGGCAAAGGAAAACGGAAAATGGAACGCATACGAAGTAAAGAGCTCCCTAAAAATATCAGAAACCTATCTGCTGGATGCGGTGCTGCAATATTATGTGCTGAGGAATTCCGGGATTGAAATCGATAAATTCTTCCTGGTGCATCTGAATCCCGATTATGTTTTTGATGAAAAGCTGGAAATTGATCAGCTATTTACTTTTGTGGATGTAACTGCGGAGATTCAGGAAAAACAAACATTTATACAGGAGCAGATTGCCGTAGAAAAGGAAGCTATTGCCCTGAAAAAATCACCACCCATCGAAATCGGAGTGCAGTGCAACAATCCGTATCCCTGCGATTTTATTGGGTTATGCTGGAAAAAGGTTCCCGAAAAATCGGTGTTTGATCTTGTATTTCTATCTGAAAATGAAAAATTTGAACGTTATCATGCCGGCCAAAAAACCATCGGTGTCCTGAACGCGGAAAACTTCACTGATGAAAATCTGAAAAAGGAAATCATTAGCCGGCAGCAGGATAAGGCATTTTTCGACCGGCGAAAATTTGCGGCGGCGATGAATGGATTAAATGAGTCGGTTTCTTTTTTGGGATTTTTGGGAAACCGGGTTGCCATTCCGCAGTGGAAAAGTTACAAGCCTTTCGATTTTGTCCCGATTGCAGTAACTGTGCTTGATTCGAAAAATAATGCCGGTCAACACTATTTTAATGCAAGCCCGGAATCCAATCCCGATAAAGAATTCATCGCTTTTCTGAAGTCAACACTTGAAACAGCAGGAAATATTGTGGTTTTTGATAAAGGCCGGTTTGCATTACAGCTCGATCAATTGATATTCAGAAACCCGCAACACAAAGAATCTTTGAGAAGGCTTCAGCATAAAATCTTTGACCTGAAAACATTGATCTTGGATTTCACCTATTTCAATCCGCAGTTTTCAAAGGAGCTCGAACATTTGGATTTATATAAAATCCTTCCAAATGGTGATAACCCAAAGCCTGAGTATCACTCTGACGCCCTGGCCATCAATGCTTACCTGAAGCAGCCAGTATCAGAAATGACTACCCGGGAAATGACAGAGCTCACAACCTGGAGAGCCGAAATGGTCAATGGTTTTTTCCATCACCTCAACAGCAGGTAATATGCCTGGACAGGTAAAGATCAAACCAACAAGGCCTGCAAGCCGCATCCACCAGATCGACATCCTGCGTGGGGTTGCCCTGTTTGGTATTTTGATAGTAAACGTGTTCGGGTATCATGCCTCATTTTACCATTTCGGGGAATTCTACCAGGGCCTGGAAGATCCATTGCAAAGAACCATTTTTACCTGGATGGTCAACCTCGGATCGGATAAATTTATTTTTATGTTTTCCATGCTTTTTGGTTTTGGCTTGTGGATGCTCGAAAATAAGTTTGCACATCAGCAATCAAAATTTAAAGCTTTTTTTATCCGCAGAATGCTTTGGCTTTGCGGATTTGGAATGCTGCATATTTTACTTTTATGGGCCGGCGACATATTGCTGATTTATGGAATATTGGGGTTGGTGCTGTTTTTCATCAGGAAACTTAAACCCAAAGCCCTTATTACTTTGTCAATATTTTTCTATTTTTTCACAGCCTTTTACCTCACTGTACGAATTTATCTGCCCGGGTTGCCCGATCCCATGTCAACGCTTACAAGCCTTTCGATGGACGAAATCATGGAAATTTATTCCACCGGTAGTATCTTCGAAATTACACGCTGCCGGATCAACGAATTTGTAGTATTCAGGAACATCAACCTGCTGTATTACATGCCCAAAGTGCTGGCTTTATTTATTTTTGGGTATGTTGCCGGAAAACAGCGGGTTCTCGAAATAATCAATAAAAGCAGAATCCGGAGCATGCTGTTGACCCTTGTATTTTTAACCACAGGCCTGGTGTTCATTTTGAGGCTCGAAAACATTCTTTACTTTTTTACAAAACCCGTTACAAATGCCGTCATGCCGGTTTACATCGGGATTTATGAACTGGGCAATTTATTCATGGGGCTTGGTTATCTCCTCACCATTTTGGTAATTGCAAATTCAAGGGTGGGGGAAAACATGCTTGGAATTTTGAAATATGCCGGTCGTATGCCGCTGACAAACTACCTGTTGCAGTCGTTGATTTTCACCACCATTTTTTACGGATATGGATTTGGGCTTTTTGGAAGTATTGCCCCATCAAACTTCCTAATTTGGGCATTGATAGTTTTTGTAATCCAGGTAATCATAAGTAAGGTGTGGTTGAAACGTTTCAGATTCGGGCCTTTGGAGTTGCTTTGGCGAAAGTTGTCTTACGGCAGCAGATTCGGGAAATAAGGCTTTTCCTATTTTTGCTGATTTGGTAGTTATTTAAATTGATGATTATTCATGATTGAATTTGATACAGCTTACGATATTGTAAATGAGGCCGGAAAAGCACTCGGCACAGAAAAAGTAAACCTGGCTGAGGCCGGCGGCAGAGTTTTGGCTGCCGATGTTTTTTCTGATATGGACATGCCCCCGTTCAACAAAGCCGCGGTTGACGGCTATGCCTGCCGAAAAGCTGATCTTGACAGCGAACTTGAAGTGATCGAAATCATTCCGGCGGGGAAATCTCCCAAAAAGGAAATCACAAAGGGGAAGTCCTCAAAAGTGATGACCGGTGGCGTGG
>CAYNDN010000170.1:0-3203 GCA_964395075.1 uncultured Lentimicrobiaceae bacterium
CGTGGATCGATACATATCACCCTTGCCCCATTTTCACGGGCTTTTTTCAGGAAATATTCTGAGTTGGTTCCATCACGCATTTCACTTGGGTTCCAGCCCCACATGATGATGTACTTGCAATTTACCCAGTCCTGCCGCTGATTTCCGGTGATATTTGTTCCGTAAACATAAGGTGTAGCTTTTGAAATGCAGGCCCAGCTGTAGGAATTGTAATACCCCAACGCTCCGCCAAAAAGATTTAACAGCCTTGCTGCCGGCCAGCGGCCATTGGTTTGGTTGTAGCTACCGGTTCCATAAGGTACATAAAGCGCGGAGTTGCCATATTTCTCCCTGATCCGGGTTAAATTCACAGCCATTATATCTGTGGCCTCATCCCATGAAATCCGCTCAAAACTGCCCTCTCCCCTTTTCCCGACACGCTTCATGGGGTATTTTAATCTGTCGGTGTGATACTGTCGGTGCCTGTAACCCCGGCCACGCAGGCAAGCCCTGAGTTGGGGGTTTTCAATTCCATCACAAGGCCTGTCGTCGGTTTCAATTCTCACAATTACACCTTCGCGGATGTAAACTTTCAGCAAGCATCTTCCACCGCAATTGTGCGCAGGGCATCCCAGCCTGACCATCTTTTCGTAGGAAAAGTGGCCGGATGCAATTTTACTGATTTTGGGTTCGGCCATGAGGCTGCTGATGAGTGAGCTACCGAATACCATTCCGCCTGATGCCAATGATCCCGTCCTGATAAAGTCCCTGCGTTTCATATACAAAGTTTAAAAAGTAAAAATACAGAGAATTCAAGTTGAGGAAATCAGGAATTGAAATTTAGGGTGATTCTAAAGAAGATTTGATAGGTCAGGAATGCGTGGTGAGTGGTTTTTATTTACTACCAATCTTGATTTGGCGATTAGTACGTCCGGAAGTTGGCGAAAGGGGTTGTTCCAGTAAAATTTGTTTTGATAGGTTCATGAAATCTTCAAGATCATGCAATCGCGCCAGGGTCATGAAAATTTTTCCTGAGTCCTCGAACCATAAAGCAAAATAGGACCAGTAATCTTTCATCTTATTCAGGATGGATTGGCTTCGCCCGAATTTTGCCTTTACTTCGCAATACAGTTCCTGGTGAAAATACACCTGCCGCTTTCTGATGACTTCAGCATCATTGGCTCCCTCTAATCCCGCTATTTGCTCTGTTATCATTGGATTTGACAAAACACCCCGACCAATCATCCAACTATTGATTTGGGGATACCTTGCCGTCAGGTTCAAATAGGTTTCCACATCTATAATATCGCCACTAAAAACAATTTCATGTTTTATGCTATCAATGACCTGGTCCAATAACCCGAGATACATTTCGCCATCGTACTGCTGAATGCCGGTGCGGGGATGAATGATGAGGGATTCAAGGGGAAAATCGTTGTAAACATCTACCAGCATATAGAATTCATCAGGCGAATGATAACCGAGCCGGGTTTTGATGGAAAGATTGATGGGCAGTATTGGAATTATCTTCTCCAATATTTCTCTCAGCTGATCCGGAAAAGGCAGGATTCCGGAACCACGCTTTTTGCGGGCAACGGATCGCTTTGGGCAACCCAGGTTCCAGTTGATGGTTTCATAACCCAGATCCTGCAACCTGATGGCCAGGTTGATGAATTTTTTGGGATCATTTCCAAGCACCTGCGGAATCACCTTCATGCGCTTGTTTTCGTTGGGGAGTACATCCCGGATGTGCTTTTGCCTGAACCGAAAACCTTCAGCCAAAGGAATAAATGGACTCATGGCATCATCAAAACCTGTGAAAACATTTGACCATGCCCGACGGAATTCAACTTCAGTATAGCCCTGCAATGGTGCCATAAGAAAGGTATGTTCCTTAGCTCTCATCATCTCTGCCCGCTCCAAACTTTTCTTCCAAAGCTGCAATAACTGACAGCAACAGGTTTATATCATTATCACTCAACAAGGATATCCGTTCAAAAATGCGGTTGTGAATATTTGGATTGGATTCTATTTTGGTTGCGCTCAACAAATTTGTAAGTCGCTCATTCAGCACATTGAATTTTGATTTTTCCACCTGAGATTTCACCGGATATTTAGATGGCAAACCGGCAATCAGATACGCATAAAGCATGACCGCCTGTGAAAGATTTAATGACGGGTAATTGGTTGCCATGGGGATAAAAGTTGAAATATTACAGAGTTGCATTTCTTCATTGGTCAACCCGGATTCTTCACGGCCAAACACAATTGCAACAGTATTTATGCTTTTTGATTTTGATTTGATTAACTCAGCAAGCCCTTCCACAGGATGGTGATCACCTTTCACTGTGCGGGTTTTGGCACTTGTAGCAATAACAAAATCAATATCAGCAACAGCATCTCTCAGTGTATAAAAAACCTCTGCCTCATCCAAAATTTCACCTGATGCATGAGCAACCCATCTGGCTTTTCCTTCCCTGAATTCACATGGATTGATGAGCCGCAGATTGGCAAACCCCATTGTTTTCATTGCCCGTGCTGCAGCACCAATGTTTTCAGGAACTGCCGGTTCAACCAGTATGAAATACCATTTCATTTTCGCAAATATACTATAACAAAAAAAAGGTGCCCGATTGAGCACCTTCCTTTTAATTGAGAACGAATATTTTATTCGGGTTTTGCACTTGATGGTAATTCGAGTCCGTATCCTTGTTTTTTGTCAGCTTGTTTCAGTTTATAAGCAAGGAAAATGGAGATCACTCCACATAAAACTAGCACCAGGATTGGGATGGTGTAGTCATAGTAAGGCAGCTCGCCGGCAATTTGCAACTCTTTAACCATATCGCTAATTTCAGCAGAAGAAAAACCCTGGTTCTCAAGTGATTGTCGGGCTTCTTTCAAATCGTTAACCACCGTTGGATTCACGAAAGTGAGCAAGGCACCAATGCCCCAGAAGAAGAGCCCAAGCCCCCAGTTTTGAACTGTGAACATGGTGGAATAGGCTGTACCCAGGCGATTTTCGGCAACAATTTTTGCAACCGATGGCCACATGGCTGCTGGCACCAGCGAAAAGGCAACACCAAGGCTTATCAGGCCAAGGTATGCAAAAAGCGGTGAACTGGTTAGTGAGAGTGAGAGATGTGCAAAAATAAGCAGCAATGCACCCAACATCATGAGCGAGGCGGCTTTACCGGCGCCGTCAGCCTGCGGAAGGGATGGTTCGA
>CAYNDN010000170.1:3213-3875 GCA_964395075.1 uncultured Lentimicrobiaceae bacterium
TTACCTTTTGAGTCAACAATATTCCCGAAGATCGGTGTAAAGATGATTGTACCCAATGGAATTAGTGCAGATGTTTTAGGTCCGTTGTTAAGCCAGATCGACAGCATTTCCTGATTCATATAAACCAGTGCAACAAATATCACGATCAGAACAATCCTGATTGTTAGCTTTTGGGAGCTACTCTTTAAATTATTTGGAACAACGGTAACCCCAATTGCAAACAGAAATACGGTGATATAAACAAGCGCATTCCCAAATGCCTCACTTCCGAAAGCTACAACTGCAGCACCTTCAGGAAGATCGTACATAAACCCAAACTTATTCACCAACAAGTCAGGCGCATATTGGATAAATGGAAAAACCGCTGAGTAGAAAGCCACACAAAGCAGCGTGATATAAATAAACGACTGGTTGGTAACGAGTTTTACGAGGTCAGAAAATTTGAAATCTTCTTCAGGGGCTTCTTCTTCACCGCTGTCGGCTTTAACAGCCTTCATTTGTTTGTCGAGGCGAACATCAAAAATGGTGTAAATGAGGAACATCAACAATGCCAAGCCGATTAGGCTTGCAGCGAAAGTTACTGCCGGTGAAACAGACCCGCCTGCAATATCCAGCGAAATTGCAATCGCCAGGGCAGAACCCAGCCGGCCAAAACCCATATT
>CAYNDN010000170.1:3885-9194 GCA_964395075.1 uncultured Lentimicrobiaceae bacterium
ATCGCCAGGGCAAGTTCATGACCTTTAAACCATTTCACAATTGTGCGCATGGCAACCACACAAACCACCTCCAGACCGGAGCCAAACATCACCCTGCCGATTATTAAACCTGTGAGCATTGTTGACTTATCTGTTCCAAAATAACCTGCTGCGGTGAGTGCAGAAACCAAACCACCCAAAACCGCGAGACTACCAAAAGCAATACCTGCGAGGCGTATCCCCCATTTATCAAGGATGATCCCTCCAATAATGATCATACCAAATACATTGGCTATGGTAGTGAGGCCAATCATCCGTCCGAATTCCTCACTGGTAAACCCAAAATCTGTTTCAATAAGTCCTTTCAGGCCTGAATAGAAATCCTGAAAATAATACGTTGCAAAAGTTAAACCGGAGATGAGAAACATCACCAGCCAGCGTAATGCTGCCGAGTCGTTAAGTAATCGTTTTGCTGATGTCATGTGCGTAAATTTTAATGATTCTTATTATGTTTGAATTTTTGATTTGGCCGCTAAAATAGATAAATTATGTTAAAAAAATATCTAAAATCTTATGCGCTTAAACCGGAACTTTTCATAGTGTTCTTTGCATCATCCTCCGGGGCTTTTGGGCAGCAGGAGTTATAAAACTTTATTGGTCATTGTCCTTCAGTTGCTACTAAAAAATATTATTTGTTAAACCATCCCTGTAACCGGATTCCTGTCTAAATTCTTCATCAACAAAAATCTCCCGATTTGCTTCAGTCGCCCAGGCCGCTCACCGCTCTCTTCTCACCTCCTTCCTCCAGGCTCCCATAAATGCACTATCTTTTTCGTTTCAAAAAATTCTTCTTCAAAATGTTTACTTACTTCATAAACCTTCGAATGCATCCTGACTTCAACCAACTCCGCGGTGAAATCTCCACCTTTCAGGTACAAAATCCCGTTGGGTAAATCATTAAATCCTTTTCTGATTATTTTGCCCCTGCTCCAGGTCACAAACTGAGGAATGCGGGTTACGGCACGACTCACCACAAAGTCAAACTTTTCTTTTACTTTCTCAAATCGTTGCTGCTCAGCCTTTACATTTTTCAGTCCGGTCTCGGCAACAATGGCTTCCACAACCTTGATTTTTTTTCTGATGGAATCGATGAGATGAAAGTCCACCTCAGGAAATAATATTGCAAGCGGAATTCCAGGAAAGCCGCCACCTGTTCCCACATCAATAATTTTTGTTCCAGGCATAAATGAAATCACTTTGGCAATGCTCAACGAACTCAACACATGGCGTTCATAGAGGTTTTCGATATCCTTGCGAGAAATGGTATTGACCTTCGTATTCCATTCAGCATACAGATTTCCCAGCATGCTGAGCTTTTGATCCTGGGCTTGGGTTAGGTTTGGAAAATATTTTCTGATAATATCCATTGAGGCAAAGATATTTGTTTTTAAACATTCAATTATTTATCACCAAACCAAACCTGTACAGTTTGTTTTTAATAACTTCGCATCAAACTTTGACCGCCCGATTATGAAAACTTTTCTTGATGAAATTGCCCAAAAACTGCTAATAAGTCACCCGAAAGATATCAGGAATATCTGTGTGGTTTTGCCTAACCGCCGGGCAGGGCTCTTTCTAAAAAAAGCACTCTCCCGGATTGCAGGAAAAACCTTATGGTCGCCTGAAATATTTTCGATTGAGGATTTCCTCACCAATATCTCTGGCCTGAACAAGATCGATCAGGTTGCACTAACTTTTGAACTTTTTGAAATTCACCGTAAACTGGAACAGGAAAATGCCCGTGATTTTGAGCAATTTTCAAAATGGGGACAGGTGATGTTATCAGATTTCAATGAAATAGATATGCATCTGATTGAAGCAAAAGACCTGTATAGTTACCTGAATGAAGTAAAGGCCATCGAAAAATGGAATCCCGATGGCAGGCCACTTACAACCGCCGAAAAGGAATATCTGGCATTTTTTAAATCAATTTTTAAATATTACGACCATCTTCAAAACCGGCTCAATAAAAAGAAGTCAGGGTACCAGGGAATGATTTACAGGAACACAGCCGAAAATATTCAGGCTATCAGCCAAAAGTTACCCTGGTCAAAAATCTATTTTACCGGATTCAATGCACTTACCCGTGCAGAGGAATCGGTGATAAATCATCTGCGTGAAAAAGGGCTGGCCGATGTGGTGCGCGATGCAGACGCTTATTATTTGGATGACAAAAATCAGGAGGCCGGAGATTTTCTCCGTCAACAACGGGAAAAAGAAGGCACGGATAAATTTGGGCAGATAGGTACTTTTTTCAAAGAAACTGCAAAAAATATCCAAATTCATGGCATACCCGGAAAGGAAGGGCAGGCCCATAAAGCCGGTGAAATTCTTCATGAAATCGCAGAGAAAAATAAAGATCAACTGGAAGAAACCGCCATAATACTTGCCGATGAAAGTCTCCTGATCCCGGTACTCAACGGTATTCCACAAAAAATTAATGCTTTCAATATCACCATGGGATACCCGGTAAGGCTCACGCAACCCTACACTTTTGTCATGCTTACATTGCGAACCTTTGAAAATGTTTCACGATTCAGCAACCTGGAAAATGATAATAACAAAGGATTCTATTTTCGGGATATACTCAGGATATTGAGCCACAGCCTGGTGACCGGGTATTTTGATACATGGAACTCGGTAGCGAAAATCAGTAAATCGAAACAGATTTTTTATCAGCCTGATGAAATTATTGACCTTGCAGCGGAAACAAAATTTAAAAATTTTCTGAAGACCATTTTTTCAATTACTACGCCAACACCATTGCAAATTCTGGATATTGTTTCAGAAGTAATTACCTGCTTCAGGAATTTGTTTCAGTCACGATTAAAAAAGGATAAGGACAGTGACGAAACTAAACTTCAACTGGAATATCTTTACCATACCGCCTTGATTAACAAGCGAATCAGAGACCTGAACCTGCAATACGATTGTATCATTTCGCCCCGGACACTCATAGAGCTCTTCAGACAAATTTCGGCCGTAACACGTTTACCTTTTACCGGCGAGCCACTGAAAGGCTTGCAAATCATGGGTATGTTGGAAACCCGAAACCTGGATTTTAAGCGTGTAATCCTGCTTTCGGCCAACGAGGGGAACCTTCCGGTGTCAACAATGGGCAACTCACTCATCCCCTACGACATACAGGTTGAAATGAAATTGCCCACCCACAACCAGAAAAATGCCGTATTCGCTTATCATTTTTACCGGTTGCTGCAACGAGCCGAAAAAATCGACATCGTTTATAATACCGAAGCAGACAAACTTGGCGGCGGCGAACAGAGCCGGTATGTGCAGCAAATCATCAATGAATTGCCGGCTTACAATCCCAAAATATCCATTAAGGAGACCGTTGAAAGCACACCACCTCCCACAAAGACCGCCGGACAGGGTATCGAAATTCCCAAAACAGATGAGGTTTTTAAAAGCCTGATGGAGCGCGCAGCAAAGGGTTTATCACCAACTTCACTGAATCAGTACAGGCGCTGCCCTTTGCAGTTTTACCTGAAAAATGTTGCCGGAATTGATGAACCTGAAGAGGTGGAAGAAAACTTAGAAGCCCGTACTATCGGCACTATCGTGCATCAGGTTTTGGAAGATATGTTTAAATCTTACCTAAAAAAAATGGTAACCGCTGATGATATCAGGGTGATTAAGCAAAATACTGATAATTACACCAAAAAGGCTTTTAACCAACATTACAGCAAGGGCCAGATTAAGTTTGGGAAAAACAGGCTGATCTATGAGGTCATTTCAAATTTTATTCACGCTTATCTGGATTTTGAAATGGAAGCATCCAAAAACGTAAACACCACTGTAACCATCGTTGGGCTTGAACAGGAGCTTGTTTCAGATAACCTGTCGGTACTATTTGCAGGTCTCGATAATTATACGATCAGGCTGAAAGGATTCATCGACAGGTTAGATCAGGTTGGAGATACGTTGCGGATTATTGATTACAAAACAGGCAAAACTGAAAAAGCTGAACTGCTCATTAATAATTTCGATGATTTCGAGGATGGGAGTAAAAAAGATAAAGCCTTTCAGGTGATGATGTATGCGTGGCTGTATAATCATACCCAACACAGCGAAAAGCGCAATATCACAACCGGAATTATCAGCCTCCCGAAACTAACCAACGGATTGATGAACTTTGGCGTGAAGGCCTCTGGCAGTTCAATCGATAAAAACATTGATGAAGAAAAACTGGAAAGCTTCGAGGAATATTTGCTGAAGCTGATGGATGATATTTTTAACCGGAATCTGCCTTTCAGTCAGACTGAGGACAATAATACCTGCCGCACATGTAGTTTCAAGGATATATGCAATAAATAAAAACTCCCGCCGGAACAATGCCCGGCGGGAGTTCATATCTTTGATTATCAAATATATTATCTTACAATCGTTAGCTCATCAATCAGGTTTTGGGCACCGGCAAATTTATCGATGATAAAAAGCACATAACGAATATCAACGTTGATGGTACGCTGCAATTCAGGTTCAAAGGCAATATCGCCACTCATGGCTTCCCAGTTACCATCGAAAGCAATCCCGATCAACTCGCCATTTCCATTCATTACCGGGCTTCCTGAATTTCCACCCGTAATATCGTTGGTTGAAAGGAAACAAACGATGAGCTTTCCATCCACACCATAATCGCCGTAATCTTTGGCTTCGTAAAGTTCTTTGAGCTTTTCAGGAACGATAAATTCATCACTCTCGGGATCTTCTTTTTCCATTACCCCGTAAAGGTGTGTCACGTAATCATAATGTACGGCATCAGCCGGATAGTAGTCCTGAACAGTTCCGTATGTAAATCGCATGGATGAATTGGCATCCGGATAATATTTCTTGTCGGGGTTCATCTTGCGTAACCCATCAATGAAAAGCCCCATGTTCTTGTCAATTTTTGACTGAGCATTGCTGAACTGACCGCCATACTTCATCATAATGCCGCGCATCTCGTTGTAAACAGGATAAGCAGGATCTTTCTCCAACGTTTTTGTTTTGGGCTTATCTAAAAACTTACTCATCTTTTCCTTATCAGCAAAAACGGATTCGGTAAACAAATCATCAACAAAAGCGTCAATATTGCCATCAAAGTCGTCGTTGATGATGCTAAAAAATTCGGGCAACGCCTCGGCAGAATTTTCTTTTTTGTATAAGTGAAGAAAGGCCTTCAGGAAATCCCGGTCCATATCCAGATCATAATCACCATAAAAATCATCCAGGCCTCCGAGGCCCAGGTAGCCGATTCACCGGTTCTGGAT
>CAYNDN010000171.1:0-9182 GCA_964395075.1 uncultured Lentimicrobiaceae bacterium
CCCATCATTTCCGAAAGGCTTTTTGATATTACCAGTCCAAGGCCTGTACCACCATAATTTCGTGTAGTAGATGCGTCAACCTGCGAAAATGATTTAAACAACCTTTCCAGACCTTCATCAGATATTCCAATTCCCGTGTCGCAAACTTCGAATTTTATCTTATGGTCAGTTTCGGATTCATCTTCAAGTGAAACCATAACGGTTACACTGCCTTTCTCGGTAAATTTCAGGGCATTAGAAAGGAGGTTTAGCAATACTTGCCTGAGTCGTGTAGGATCGCCATTGATGGCTCTGGGAACACCATCACCGATTTCCTGGTGAAGTTCCAAACCCTTTTCCTCTGCTTTAAAGGTCATCGACTTTATAGTGTCTTCAACGTGTTCGTGCAAGTCGAAATCGAGGCATTCAAGTTCAATTTTTCCGGCTTCGAGCTTGGAGAAGTCAAGAATATCATTGATGAGATTTAACAACGAATTTGCAGACGATCGAATTATCCGCACGTATTCGGCTTGTTGCTGGTCAAGGCTTGTATTATCGAGAAACTCCGACATGCCAATAATACCGTTGATGGGTGTTCTGATTTCGTGGCTCATATTGGCCAGGAATTCACTTTTATATTTGAGTGCTTCCTCAGCAATCTGGCGTGCATCAAAGGCTTCTTCGCGTGATTGCTTGAGTTCGATATGGCTTTTTACACGAGCCAGAAGTTCGATTTTATTAAAAGGTTTGGCAACGTAATCTACTGCTCCTGCCTCAAATCCTTTTTTAATGCTGTCGGGGCTCGATTGGCCGGTAAGGAATATCACAGGAATTCGTGCAGTTTTCGAATTTTTTTTCATCCTATAGCATACTTCAAAGCCGTCCATTCCGGGCATTATTACATCAAGGAGCATCAGATCGAATTGATCTTTTACGGCAGTTTTTAGTGCCGTTCGTCCATCAGGTACTGTAGTAAGGTTAAAATCCTGATCGCTCAAAAGCAGGCAAAGCTTTTTGCGGTTCATTTCGTTGTCGTCAACAATGAGGATTTTTGGAGGTTTTCTATTCATATTAACCTGGTTTTATTTCTTACGATAAATGGTTGGGGCAATTCTTTCGATTGGCAACCAGCGTTCGTTTAGCAGCGACTCGCTGTGTCCAATAAAAAGATATCCGCCCGGGTTTAATTTATTTACCAGGCCGGTCACCACTTTTATTTGTGTTGGCCTGTCGAAATAAATGAGTGTGTTTCGGCAAAAAATTGTGTCGAAACCTGACATATCATAGTTGTCGAGATGCATGAGGTTTTGACGCTCAAAAGTTATGTTGTTTCGAAGTAGTGCCACAATCCGAACTTCCTTTTTTTCTTTATCCTTACTTTTAAGCAGATAATTCTTTTTCAGGCTCAATGGAATTACATCAACTTTGTTTTCCGGATAAATTGCAATACGCGCATGCTCCAGTGCCCGTGATGAAATATCAGTAGCATGAATGCTGAAATTAAAACCCTGATTAAGGGCCTTAAATTCGTTTAGAATAATTGCGATGGTATAAGGCTCTTCGCCGGTTGAACAGCCTGCACTCCAGATTTTGAAATTTGAAGCATATTTGTGCTGGCGATAGAAATCTTCGATGACTGTTTTGAAAAGATAATCGAAATGGTCAGGTTCCCTAAAAAAATCGGTTTTATTGGTTGTAACCACATCGATCATTTGTACGAGCTCAATTTGCTGACCTTCATTGCTAAAAAGAAAGTCGATGTATGAACTGAAGTTGTCGTAATTACATGCTCTTAATCGTGATCGCAGTCTTCCCTGAAGCATTAATTTTTTATGCGGGGGTAACTTGATGCCATACTCCCGGAAAATAAATTTGCTTAATCTTTCAAACTCACCACTGGTGAGTTCAGCATTATAAACCTTATTTAAATTTTGATTGGCCACGCGCTTAAAATGTATTAAAATTTCTCAAACTCCTGGTCCAGTTTGTCGCTGCCCAGCCTGAGGTTAACGCCATGTTTCTGGTTGCTTTTGATCTGAAGTGATTTTTCGGCAGTTTTTAATTGTTGCTTTTTTGGTTTCTTGTAGTCGGTTTTTTTCTTTACAATGGAATTGTCCATACCGGTGTTAAAGTATGTTGTCATTTCGCGAAGGTATTCTGCCTGGCTGGCCAGTTCCTCTGCATTGGAGGCCATTTCCTGGGAGGCAATAGCATTTTGCTGTATAACCTGGTTGAACTGCTGAATGGATTCATTCACCTGTTCGGCTCCCGAATTTTGTTCCATGCTTGAGGCTGTAATTTCCTGGACAAGTTTCAGGGTGTCATGGATTTGTGGAACAATTTCGATAATCATCAACCGTGAATCTTCGGCCAGTTGTACGCCTGTTCCTGATACTTTATCGATCTCCATTGCCGCATCCTGGCTACGTTCTGCCAGTTTTTTTACCTCATCGGCAACAACGGCGAATCCTTTTCCAAACTCGCCGGCTCTCGCTGCTTCAACGGCGGCATTTAGCGACAGGATGTTGGTTTGGTATGCAATATCCCCGATGATGGTGATTTTTTCGGCAATCTCTTTTATGGCATTGGCAACATCCATCACATTTTGCTTTCCACTATTCATTTTTTTGGCTGCCTGATCAGCTATGTCTTCGGTACGCTGGGCATTGGCCGTGTTTTGTGCTATACTGGCCGACATTTCCTGCATTGAAGCTGAAATTTCTTCGGCAGATGATGCCTGTTGTGTGCTGCCTTGCGATAAACCTTGAGAGGTTTGACTCATTTGGCTGCTGGTCTCGGCTATTTGTTGGGCAGCAGTTTGGATAGAAGAAATGGTTTTACACAGTTTTTCCTTCATGTGGTTCAGTGTTTCTGCAAGTTCACCCATCTCATCTTTACTATCTATTTCTATGGTAGCATTGAGATTTCCCTGGGAAATATCGCGGGCAAAGGCTACCCCTTTCTTCATGGGCAGGGTTATTGAACGGGTTATTTGAAACCCGAGGAATATACTCAGGAGTATGGATATGATGAGTCCGGTCATCAAAATTTGTTCAGATGATTTAATCTCACTGATGGCATCTTCGGCAAACGACATGGATTTGTTGTTGCTTTGTGTAGCTTGGTCGGCAAATGCCTTTATCATATTATCCCCAATATTCAATACCTCAATATTGGTGATTTGCAGGCTGTTGTAGTTGTTGATAAAATCGATAATTGCCTTGTGATAGTTCTTGGCCGATTCCCTGATGTTTTGAAGATAATATTGGTTGTCGGCATCAGTGTCCAGGGTTTCAAGTTGATTTAAATAGCCTTCGATCTCACTGAATTGATGGTTGAAACTTTGCTGGTCAGAAAAATCCCGCGTTGCCTGGGACTTAAAGTTCTCAACACGCATAAAATTCCCCACATCGATAACATTGTTGATGAGTGTTATTTTTTCAAGTTGAACCCTTTTGGCTCTGCGGGCATCCATTTCATAAGCCAGCGTGGCCTCCTGGCTTCGCAAGTAATCGAAACAGTTGTCAAGGAAAATTCCTGATGCTTCGTCCATAACGGCCCTGTTCATTTTCAGGTTTAAAACATCCTGACGCATGCCTTCCATTAACAGCTCATAACTATTGAGCGATCTTAATGCGTCATTTATTATTATGGTGTTTTCGGTGCTTGCTGCGTTGCCGTGTGATGTAATTGAGGATCGTTCTAAAAAAGATTTCAAATCAGTGATTTTATTAGCAGCCTCGTCTATGTAGTAGTAATCGTTTGTTGTTGAAAAGTTGCTTGTCAGATTTGATATCTTCAGTGTTTCTCTTTCGAGTGTATTGGCAATTTTTGCTGCAGGCAGATAATGGTTCGAGATATCAGCAGAATTTTCACGAACGATTCTAAATTCAACAATGGTAACTATTCCAATGAGTAATAAAATGGTAATGATCGTTCCAAACCCTAGTGCAAGTTTATATTTTAGTTTAAGATTTTTCCAATGCATTGTTTTATTCTCCCTGATTTTGGTTAGTATTGGGGGTTTCATTTTGTGGGCTTTCTTCGGTCGTTGCTTCATCGCCCGCCTGAATCTCAATGATCTCCTGTGCCGAAAAAACAGAATCCATATTCAGGATCATCAAAAACTTTTCGTTGCGTTTTATTACTCCGTCGATAAAATCTGATTTGTATTTGCTTCCGAGTGCCGGCGATGGCTTGATGTCTTCTTGGGGAAACTCAATAACATCCAATACAGCATCTACAATGGCTCCCACCTCAATTTGTTCGCCTTCGAGCTTTATGCTCAACACCAGTATGCATGTTTTGTCGGTGTAGGGTTTGGGTGTTAATCCAAATTTGATTCTTCCATCGATAACCGGCAAAACATTGCCTCTGAGGTTAATCACACCCTTCATAAATTTGGGTGCTCGCGGAACTTCCGTAATCTTTTGCATCTCCAATATTTTTGTAACATGATTTACATGCGAAGCAAAAGTTTCCTCACCCAACATAAAGGTCAGGTAATGATTGATCTTAATTTCCTCTTTTTCATTCATTATTGTTCATCTTTATTTTTGAGATCTTTCGAGAGTTTTGTGATTATTTTGTTTGAGTCGAGTACCAGGGCCACAGAGCCATCCCCAAGTATGGTTCCCCCCGAAATAAACTCCTGATTTTTATAATGCATTCCCAGCGGTTTTAAAACCGTTTGGAACTCCCCGACAACTTTATCGATGATCAGTCCTACTTCAAGTGCTTTATATTTTACTACCAGCACCTCTTGGTGCTGAGGGGCGGGGCCATTCAGGCTAAACTGTTCCCGCAGGTTGAAACAGGGGATTTGTCTTCCTTCGAGAATCAAAAGGTTGTCGAAAGCTTTTTCTACTTCCTGATGACTCACCGAATATATTTTGTGTACTGATGATGTGGGTATGATAAAATTCGTTGTGCCTATTTTAACATACATTCCATCAATAATCGATAGGGTGAGTGGCAAAATTATGGTGATGGCTGTGCCTTCTCCTTTTTTTGACTCGATAACGACTTCGCCACGAATTTCCGAAATTTTCTTTTTTACCACGTCCATGCCCACTCCTCTGCCCGACACTCCCGATACCTTTTGAGCCGTTGAAAAGCCTGGTGTGAAAATCAGGTTCATAATTTCCTTGTCCGACAATGTTTCTCCGGGATTCACCAAATTATTCGAGATGGCTTTTTCAAGTACACGGTCTTTGTCTATACCACCACCATCATCTTTTATTTCGATATGAATATTACCACCTGAATAGGATGCCTTAAAAATTATGGTGCCTTCAGGGGGTTTGCCTGCTGCTGTTCTTACATCTGGTGTTTCAATGCCATGATCTATGCTGTTGCGCAGGATGTGCAGCAGCGGATCGCTTATGCGTTCGATGATTGTTTTGTCGAGTTCGGTATCCTGACCTTCGATAACAAATTTTACCTTTTTCCCGAGGTTGGCTGATAAATCGCGCACTAAGCGCTGAAACCTGGTCATAACGCTTGCAATGGGAATGAGCGAAATGCTGAAGGCATTGTCGCGCAATTGCTTTGATAGTTTCTGTACATTTTCGACAATCGAAATCAGTTCGAGATTATTGGATTGCTCGGCAAACATGGTGAGCCTGGCCTGTATCGTCACCATTTCGCTAACAAGGTTCATCAATTTATCTACTTTATCTGCCGATACCCGGATGCTGGAGATGGTGCTTTCGGCAGCCCTGGAGGCAGATTTGGATGGGGCCGGGGCTGTCGGTTTCAATTTTTGTTTTGTGATTAAGTCAACCTGTTTTGGTGCTTCTTCCTGATTAGTTGTACTGGGTTTATTTCGTTCGGATGAATTATCCTCTGCTGTTTCGTTAGGTGCTGGAAGTTCGTCAATGATCTTTTTAATCTCCTTTAAGTTGGTTAATGCATTGCCCAACTTCAACTTATCAAGATAGGAAAGGAAGGGCTGGAAATCAAACAGATTATCTTTGGCAATTTGTTGAATTACAATTTGTGATTCGTCCTCTACGAAAATAAAAATATCGGTTATTGTGCTCAGGTTTTCATCAGTTGAAAGGAAAATTTCCCACCAGGTATAACAAAGCAATGGATCAAAATCTTTTAATGCCGGTATGGAATCAGTGTGCGGAATAACATAAGTTTCGCCCAGGCTGTGAATTTCATCAATCAGGAACAGTGGTTTGGTGCCATTATCAAAAATATTTTCGTGGGGCTTAAAGGAGATAAAGTATGTTGCGACACCCTCATTATCTTCGAAAGTGTTGCTTACCGGTTTGGAATATTCGGTGGCTGAACTGTCAGTTTTAATGTTACTGATTTGTTTTTCAGTAAAGTCATTGATGTGTTTCGTTTTTTCGGTGTGTATGGCTTTTGTTTCCGGGTCGAGATTGTCGCCCTGCGAGAGTAATGCTTTCAGGTGATCGATGGCTTGCAGGGTAATGTTTAATAACTCGGTGGTTACCGTAAGTTTGCCTTTACGTACATAGTCGTAGAGGGTTTCCAGATCGTGGGTAAACTCACTGATTTTGTCATATCCAAACATGCCCCCACTGCCTTTAAGTGTGTGCATGGCTCCAAATAGCAGTTCTACCTGGTGCATGTCGTTAGGATTATCTTCCAACGTAAGGGCAGCACTCTCAAGAGCCGCTATTTTTTCTTCGGCTTCGCTGGCAAACTTTTCTCTAAGTTCTGCTAATTCCTTTTGGAACATTTCTTCTGATTCACTCATCTTTTTGCTTGTTTACCGATCATTTATCTTACAACCTTTCTAATGGTTGCCATGAGTTTTTCCGTTTCAAATGGCTTAACAATCCAGCCGGTGGCACCTGCTTTTTTGGCCTCCAGCTTTATTGATGTCTGCGATTCGGTGGTGAGCACCAGGATGGGAATTCGTTTATAGTCTGCGTTATTGCGCACTTCCTTTATTAAACCAATGCCATCCATATTTGGCATGTGCAAATCGGTGATAACCAGATCGATGTTGTCGCCGTTGAAATGCTTCAAAGCGTCTATACCGTCAACACCTGTAAACACTTCGAACCCACGTTTTCGCAGCATAAACGAAACGGCTTCCCGAATGCTTTGAGAATCGTCAACAACAACAACTTTTTTTTCTTTACTCATATCTCAAGTATTATTTTTAATCCATTTCAAAACCGGCCTGCCTCAGTAGTTCTTCATTCTCAGCAGGTAGTTTTAGATGAATATTGATTGGTTTTTCTTTTTCCTGAAATGTTTTCTTTATCGAAAGCAACAACTGGTAAAACGACAGGTCGAGGCTTTCAACACCATTGGTAGTGATGTTGATCCCTGTTTTATTTTTTAATTTTTGAATAAGTAAATCCCTGAATGCAGGTGTATTTGATATGTTGAGTTCACCTGAAAATTCAATGTTTAAGACCTGCGGATTTTCAGGATCACTGTCGAATGATATTTCTGCATTTTTCATTTTATGCTGTTTTGTTTGCAAAAGTTTTTTCTTAATCGCAAAATTTTGATAATCCTGATAAGTCAATATATTTCAACAAAAACACGATGGAGTGAAAGCCCCACCCTAACTTGGACAAGCCAAAACCAAACAGGGTATAACAATCCAAAAGTTTTTATCCGGTTTTGGTTTGTCCAAGTTGTATGGCAAAATTAATAATTGAGTTTTATTAATTTCAATTTCCTGTTTTTTAGGTGCATTTCTGTTTGTATTTTAGTCAATTATAAATTTCGCAAAGGAAACTTACGACTAATATTCTGCCAAACTAAGGCAGATAATGAGTTGTAAGTTTCTAAAAACTATGGCAAGATAGTTATTTTTAAAAAATACAGTAACGATTATTGCTAAATTTAATGCCATACGCCCGGTATTGTTTGGCCGCAGTTTTGGCAGCATCCATTTCCAATTTTTCTTGAAATAATTGAAAATCCGCGTCTTTGCACAACTGTTGTGTTGCAATGCGGGCAAAAAGTGTTTTGGTTGCCACCGGGAAAGTTTCCAATATACACGTATTTTAAACCTTCACTTTTTGCTGCGCGATAAGCATTTTTGAGTACTAAAGCCGGAGTTGGAGGAAGTTGGGCGAGTTTATGCTGAGGGTGGAATCTGCTGAAATGAAGCGGATAATCTGCAAAACCATTTTGGGCCAGCCATCCACACATTTTTTTTATCATATCCATATCATCGGTCCATTCAGGTACCACAAGGTTAGTAATTTCTAACCAGATGCCGTTATCCCTGAGAAATTTAAGTGTGTCGAGTACAGGTTGTAATGTTCCGGCATTGAGCATTTCGTAAATTTCATTACTGAAACTTTTCAGGTCGATGTTGGTCGCATCAACATATTTTGCAAGTTCACGCAGGGGTTCCGGATTGATATATCCTGCTGATATCAGGATGTTTTTAATGCCTTCAACCCTGGCAATTCTGCTGGTGTCGTAAGTATATTCGTAAAAAGCCACCGGGTCGGAGTAGGTATAGGCAATGGATTTGCATTCATGATGCAAACAATTGTTGATTACGGCTTCAGGTGGCAGGTCATGGTTGCGGGTGTTAAGCGGGCTGGCCTGCGAAATCTCCCAGTTTTGGCAGTTCAGGCAGGCCAGGTTGCAGCCGGCCGTGGCAATGGAGAAGGCCTTGCTCTCCGGGAGAAAATGGTAAAGTGGTTTTTTTTCGATGGGATCAACGTGAACAGCGCATGGGTTGCCCCAGGCGATGGTATAAAGTTTTCCATCCTCGTTCAGCCTGGTTCTGCAATCTCCATATTCACCTTCACGGATTGTGCAGTTATTGGGGCAGATTTTACATTTCATGCCTTTGGCTGTAGGCGAATAAAACATGGCTTCGCGTAAGGTTTTTTTTCGTCCCGGAACAGGTGAGGCTGATAGTGCTGAATAGGGAAACCCATTTGCTATCAAACAGGCACCACCTGCTGATAACATGCCCATTTTAAGAAATTTGCGTTTATTTACTTTTTCCTGCACCTTGCCCATGGTTCAAAAATAAGTAAAATCATGAGACGGTTTAATGTGTTCGGTTGTATTATACAATTTTTGTAATCATTTCGTTCCTTTTAAATTATCCTGATAATAATAAACTATTTTTAGATAATTATAAATTTTTAAGGATAAAATATCTGTATTTTCGCTGCATAAAAGCACCACCATGAAGCTTATTTCTCATCTTGGACGATATCTTTTATTGATGA
>CAYNDN010000172.1:0-521 GCA_964395075.1 uncultured Lentimicrobiaceae bacterium
GACCAACCTTCATACAGATCACGACAACGGATTGGTGCCACGCTTGAAAACCCTCATTTTTATCCTTACCTGTCTGCAAAAAACAATCTGCGGATAAGTGCATCCATCAAACAAAAGCCCTACAAAGGCATCAAAGATGTACTGAAAACAGTAGGGCTTTACGATAGGCGCAAGGACAAATTTAAGACCTATTCGATGGGAATGAAGCAGCGCATGGCAATTGCTTCGGCCATGATTGGCGACCCTGAAGTTTTGATATTTGACGAACCCACAAATGGCCTGGATCCACAGGGCATTGCCGAAATCAGAGAACTGATCATTCGTATTGGCAACGAAGGCAAAACGGTTATTCTGGCCAGTCACCTGCTGGATGAAGTACAAAAAACCTGCTCGCATGTGGCCGTGCTCCGCAAAGGAGAAAAACTATTCTCCGGCAGCATCGAAGAGCTGTCAAAAGAGTCAGATGTCATTGAACTTTCATCACACAATCCCGACTTGTTATTTGCAGCCCTACAGGAAAT
>CAYNDN010000172.1:531-9176 GCA_964395075.1 uncultured Lentimicrobiaceae bacterium
GATTAAAAAGGAAGGTAACCAGTTGCTGGTGCAAGCCACACCTGATTTCTCAACTGCTGATATAAACGAAATACTGATCGAAAAAGGAATTGTATTGTCGCACCTGAACCTCAGGAAAAAAAGCCTGGAAAAAGAGGTGCTAAAACTCCTGATGGAATAATGTTGCGATTATTAAAAATAGAATGGTTGAAACTCAAAAGCTACAAGGCTTTTTGGATCATGGTTGGCCTCTACCTTTTCATCCTGTTTTCGATTATTTTCGGGTTACCGGAAATCCTGGACTATATTGCCTCCAAAACCAGTGAAAGCGCACCGGTAAAAGCTTTTAAGGCCATTGCTTTCAATTTTGCTGATGTATGGCAGAATATTGCTTTTGTGGCAGGGATGCGCTGATTTATTAAGATCTTCCTGGCCTTGCTGATGCTGGTGTTTATCTCCAATGAATTTTCCTACAACACCATTCGGTCAAATATCCTGGCTGGATTGAGCCGTACGCAGTTTATGCTTGGGAAATTGAGTGTGGTTTTTTTGCTGTCGCTAATTGCTACTGTGGCACTGCTGATTTCAGGATTGTACCTGGGATACAGGTTTTCGGCAGACACCGCCATGACCGCCATTTTAAGCCGTATGCACTGGTTGATCTATTATTTCATCGAAACAGCCACATACCTTACATTTGCACTGCTCATAGGAATTTTAATACGAAAAACAGGTTTTGCAATCATCACGCTCCTTTCTTATACTTTTATTGAACTAATCATTCAGTATTACACGCCAGAAAAATTTGTAAAATTTCTCCCATTAAACGCAATGAATGGCATAATCAAAGGTGTTAACACATCCCTGCTTCAGCTAAAAACCAACGATTTTAATTTGGAGGACATGGAGTTTATCCAGTCGAGTGCTACCGTAACGGATATCGGATTATGTTTGCTTTATTTGGCCATTTTTATCGGCCTGATCCACATTTACGTCAACAAAAAAGACCTTTAAAATTTCATGCTATTTTAGTTGTGTTTAAAAACTTTTTTGGTAATCACATTCCGATTGACATTTCCATTTTCCCTTTTGAATTTCTTAAATTGATTTTTGTTTGTACGACCATTTAACGAAATCCAGCGTAACCGGGAAATCATCATAAACCAGGTAGTCCTCTCGCTTGAATTGGCGTACCAGCTCATTGCACTGCAGGTTCAGGAAATCAGGGTCCTCGTAGTGGCCATACTTGTTGGAAGTTTCATCAAAGTAAAACTCCTCTCCCATCTTTATGCCTGATTCGTGCATGAATCGGGCAAAAATGGAAGTTCCTGAGCAGTGCATGCCTGTGATAATGATGGCCATTTGGGTTTGTGAGGTGTTGAGTTTTTGAATTAATAGTTACTAGATTATTAAATTATTCAGTGAAAATGCAAAAAATTGTTATTCCATCAACCTTCAATTACTGATTGATTACTTTTGTTTATCAAAGTTGAAGATCATGGCGAAAAAACGTTCCAGAAATAAACAACCTGTCGAAATCAAAAAACCGATAAACCTTTATATTTTCATCGGGTTGATGATCATCATTTTACCGGTTTTATTCAGCCAAAAAACCATCGAACCGGTATTGGGAATCCGAATGCTTGCCTGGAATATTTTTATGTTTGTTATGCTTGTGCCCCTTGTGTTCGGTTATCTTGAAAAGAAACTGGATTTTGGGTTTTTAAGGCTTGCCATTTTTCCTGTTTTTCTAATTTATCTCATCATCGTGGTTGTGTCTGTTTCGTGGGCCATCAATCCTGCCGAGTCAAATTTCGATATCTCCAAAACCTTGTTATCCATCATCACCCTCTTTTCAGCCACAGCTTTATTTGTGAAACATGATACCCATAAAGACTTACTTACAAAGGGTTTTGTAATTAGTACACTCATTGCCGGGGCAAACGGATTGTTTCAGTACCTGCAAATTTCACCCGTGAAAACTGATACAGAAATGTTTTCAACCCTGTATGAAATTGGCGGGATAATGGGGCACAAAAACCAGTTTGCGATCTCTCTGTTTTTGCTAATGCCATTTGCCATTTATGGCATCTTTATTTTTCGGAAAACATGGCTTTACCTGAGTATTCTGGCCCTGGTGATCATTATGGTGAATATTGTTTTGCTGCAAACCAGATCGGTTTGGGTGGCAACAGTCATTTTTATTTTCACCTCTGCGATTCTGATGTTTTTGAAAAAACACGATAATTCGGAACCGGCAAAAAGGGCGTGGTTCAGAAATCCCTTCGTGATAGCTTTATCATCGTTTGCCTTGATTGCTGTGGTGGTTTTTTTCATGCAAACTGAGCAAACACGCGGTGTTTTTGCTTATAAGATCAGCAGCCTCTTAAGTGTTGATTCGCATGATAACCAGGGACGGCTTGAAATTTGGGGATCAACTTGCCAAATGATCTCGGAACAGCCGATTACAGGCGTTGGTGCCGGCAACTGGAAAATTGAAATTCCTGTTTATATTGCTGAAAACCATGGACAAAGCTTTAAAAACTGGAATCAGCCACACAATGATTTCCTGTGGGTGTTAAGCGAAAAGGGACTTCCGGGAATTTTGGCTTATCTCGCTATTTTCATATTGATTTTTTTATACGGTTTTAAATTGCTGAGGTCGGCCGGAACGAAGCAACATTTTATTTTTTACCTGCTCATCATTTCGGCATTGGTTGGATATCTTGCCCTCGCTTTTGTTTCGTTCCCCTACGATCGCGTTAATCACCAGGTGGTTTTGATGATTTTATTCGCCACACTGATTGCAGACCGCTACAAATCTCAGAAAAAAACCACACAGCCTCTGCGAAAAATTTTCCTGCCGGCCACGGGAGCAGTTGCAATATTGTTGATCGTTTCACTGGTTTACAACTTCCAGGCCTGGAATGCACGCAAAAATATCAGACTGGTTTATGCTGCCATCGATAGCAACAATCCAAATGCCGTGGTAAAATATGCTACTGATGCTATCAATCCCTGGTTAACCCTCGATGAGCAAACCTCGCCGATTTACAAACACCGGGGTACAGCCTTCTCAATGCTCAGCAGGCAGGCGGATGCTTTGAAAGATTTACAAAAAGCCCTGGAATTTCATCCCAATCATGTTAATACTTTGGTGAATATTGCCACCATCTATGCAAGGGAAAAACAGTACAAGCAGGCCATCGAATACTTTGAGCAGGCTATGGCACTGTTTCCAAAAAATCAACCTACCATCAAAAGCCTGGCAAGGGTGTATTATGATATCGGTGAATATGAAATGGCCTATGCCACCATCCTGAAATACGACAACAACAAACCCAATGCACAAATCGTAAACTTTAAAAAACAGCTTGAGGATTTGCTCAATAACCCAGTTCAACCGGATTTGACCCAATAGATTGTTGGAGTTGATAAATCGATAATCAGAGATTGGGTGTGATAAAAAAGAGATAAAACCTCTTTCGGAATTCCCCCCCGCCTATTTATTTTCAATAAAAATTAATCTTTTCAGATGTAAAGTCCCAAGGGTTTGTATTGAATAACTATTTTTGTTTGTTCAAAAAACAAAACTGGATTAGTAAATCATTTCAATACACCGATAGTTATGGCAGACCTGAGTACCAATTACATGGGGTTTAAACTGAGAAACCCGATCATTGCCGGGAGTTCCGGGCTGAACAAAACCGTTGAAAATTTAATTAAACTCGAAAAAAGTGGTGCCGCAGCAGTTGTTCTGAAGTCACTCTTCGAGGAGCAGATTATGCACGAGGTTTCTAAAGCGATGAAGCATCCTGAAAATGCCGAGTCGTATGCCTACCCCGAAGCACAGGATTACATCGGTAACTATACCCGCGAAAAAGACCTTGGCGAATATCTCAGACTTATCGAAGATGGAAAGAAATCCGTTACCATTCCCATTATTGCAAGCATCAACTGTGTTTCATCAGCCGAGTGGATCAGTTTTGCCAAAAAAATTGAAAATGCCGGTGCTGATGGCCTTGAGTTGAATATCTTCATTTTACCTTCGGATACCAAAAGAGATTCAGATCAGAATGAACAGATTTATTTCGATATTGTGATGGAAGTGATGCGCCAGGTTTCCATTCCGGTCGCCGTAAAGATCAGTTACTATTTCAGCAGCCTGGCCAAAACAGCCCTAAAACTTTCATGGACCGGTATTGCCGGGATGGTGCTTTTCAACAGGTTTTTCTCTCCCGATATCAACATCGATAAATTTGAAGTTACGCCCACCCATGTTTTTAGTTCACCTGATGAAATTGCCACCTCACTGCGTTGGGTAGCCATGTTGTCGGATAAATTGCATTGCGACATTGCCGCATCAACGGGAGTGCACGATGGAGAAGGTGTTGTAAAACAATTGCTGGCAGGGGCCAAAGCTGTGCAGGTGGCGTCAACACTTTATAAAAATGGGTTTGAGCAAATTGGTAAGATGACTGCTTTTATCGAAAGCTGGATGGATAAACACAACTTTGCCACCACCGAAGATTTTGTCGGAAAGTTAAGCCTGAAAGCTGCCGAAAACGCCGCCTCGTATGAGCGTGTTCAGTTTATGAAGCATTTTTCGGGGATTGAGTAGTTGGTTGCCGGGATGTTAGGTAATTGTTTATTGGCTGAGCGAAGCGAAGTGCCGCCACAGGCGGGATGATTGGTGATTGGTGATTGGTAATTGGTGATTGGTAATTGGTGATTAGTAATTGGTGATTAGTAATTGGTGATTAGTAATTGGTGATTGGTAATTTCAGGGGTATCACATAAATTCGTAATTCTAAATTTGTAATCCCAACACTCCCGCTTCGCTCATACACAATTTACTAATCAGGATTAAATCTTGGTGATTTGCTGTTTTTTGGATTTCGATAATAAATTGGTTGTTGAATATATTGAAGTGTGCGCTGGCGATCTCTCCCCCAAATTGGGGGAGCCGGAGGGGGTGCGGGGGCGGCATTTATCCTCTTTTCGTTAGGTGTTATTCCCAAATTAAGAGCATTAATTTCCTTTATAAACCTCTGACCCGTGTGATGGATGGGCGTAGCTTTTGCTACGTCCAACAGGTCGTGATGACATGATATTAGTATCCAGCCTTTTTCAAAAACCTTTAGTCAGAATTGGCAGTAAATTTTAATCAGATATTTTTCGGATAATTTTAGCTCGCGCTGGCGACCTCTCCCCCAAATTGGGGGAGCCGGAGGGGGTGCGGGGGCGTAATTTGCATTCGCTATCAAGAAAGATTATTATTAAAATACTGTTGTCCGGTAAAATTAATTGAATGTAATTCTATCAAAGTAGATTCCTCACTTCGTTCGGAATGACATGGCTATGGTTATGTAAGAGAGTGAGAGAAAGCGGGCGCTTCGCGCCCGCTTTCTCTCACTCTAACAACCCCACCAAAGCTTTGTCACCTCGAAGGAGCGGAGCGACTGAGAGGTCTGATTAATAGATATTTTCAAAGCTTTATAATAGTTTTCTTTAGAAATGAAAATTGTAGTGGAGCGTAAATTTTGAAAGGAGAAATCCAATTCAATTGCTAACTTTGAAATTTCATATTGGTTCATCTGCATGAAAAAGCATAACTACTTTGTTTACATCGTAACGAATTACAATAAATCTGTTTTGTATGTAGGAATAACGAGTGCTTTGTTGAAAAGAATTATGGAACATTACAATGGGCTTTCAGAAGGATTTACAAAAAGGTACAATTGTAAATACCTGGTTTTTTACGAACATTATTCTGATGTTAATTTGGCGATTTCGAGAGAAAAACAAATTAAAAAGTGGAGCAGAAAAAAGAAAGAAGGTCTCATAAATAAACTCAACCCTGAAAGGAATTTTTTTAATGAAGGTTTGGTTGCAATAGAATCTGCTTACACATAAGGAATTAAAAGCAATAAATTTAGATATCCTGACTTACACCACGGCTATTATCGAAAAATATTAGATTACTCCTTTAATTTACTCCGTTGAAATGATTTCTATAATAGGAAAAAGTTTGGCATAAGGTTGAGTTTTGCGTAGTAAACCCATCAAACCAAAATCGGCCTTCGCTTTGGAGATTTGAAAAAATCCCGGAACTCCGGAGGGCCGGTAAGGTATCTTCCGGTAAAGTCGTCAATTTCATCTAGGGTTTTTTCCGATAATAAATCCGAAACATTATCCATAGCTCCTGCACCAATCATAAAAGGAGCCATATTCGGATTGATGTAACTGCCATTAAACTGGCCCACAATCTGGTATTCCTCCAGGTCGGTTACCGGTTTTCCGGAAATAGAGCATTTTGAAAGGTGCTCCTGGATATCTCTCTCTGAACCAAGGTTAACAGGTTCCTGTTGATTGAGGCTCTCCTGAACGTTTTCCTTAAAGTATCGCTCCAGATTTTCTTTGGATTCTTTGGAGTAACTCTGCGTGAGCTTCATGGCGCAGTCGAAACAGATGGCATATTCGAAGTGGGCTTCAATTTTCCCGCTGGCAATATTTTTCCGGAATACCTTTTCGATGATGTAGTTGCAATTGGTGTCGAGCAGTTGCTTTTGACAAACCTGACAGACTTTAAAAGGTTTCCCGCTAATGGAGTCGAAAAATAAGGATGGGATTTCGATGCCGCGATTGTTGTAGTGAAGATTGTGGTTTTCCATGATTGTCGAGTTCAATAAAAATCAAAAGTACAAAGTTTTTGAGAAACCTCACAGATTTGAGCGGTGAGCAAGTGAGGGGTGCGTTGTGAGTAGTGAGCGTGAGTTTATATCAACAACGCAATACAGGAACTGGTAAAATTGCCTTATTTTGCAAATTAGATAAGGCTGAATTTATGCATATTTCCATCGATCAAAAAGCAGGGTTTTGTACCGGCGTAAAAAGGACTATCCAAAAAGCTGAGGAAGAGCTTGCAGCAACCGGATCCCTCTTTTGCCTGGGGCAGATTGTACATAACGAGGAGGAAGAACACCGCCTGAAAGTAATGGGTTTGAAGGTGATCGATCATGATCTGTTCAGGAAATTAAAAGATGTTAAAGTCTTGATTCGTGCCCATGGCGAACCACCTGAAACTTACCGGGTAGCCCGCGAAAACAACATTGAATTGATCGATGCAACCTGCCCGGTGGTTTTGAATCTCCAGAAAAAAGTTAAAAACACTTACCAGGCCGGAAAAGCTGATAAAACACAAGTGGTGATCTATGGCCGGAAAAATCACCCTGAAGTAATCGGGCTGAATGGGCAGATAAATTTTGAAGCCGTTTTGGTGGAAAACCCTGAAGATGTTAAGAAAATCGATTACTCAAGACCCGTGAGTTTGTTTGCACAGACCACCCAAAATAAATCGGTTTATAATCAGATTATCCGTAGTATCGAAAATAAAAAAATAAAGCTGGAAACAGTCGGGGATTTGCACTTTTCGGTTAGCAACAGTATTTGTGGCCAGGTTAGCAACCGCGATGAAAACCTCAGGGAATTTGCCGGGAAAAATGATGTGGTGATTTTTGTGGGGGGAGCAAATTCATCAAACGGACATTATCTCTTTTCGATCTGCAAAAAAGAAAATCCGAACGCTCATTATGTTGGAGGCCCGGAGCAGGTGGATGATACCTGGTTTGAGAATTACAATTCTGTTGGTATTACCGGTGCAACTTCTACGCCCGAATGGCTCTTGAAAAGCACGGCTTCAGCCATTGCAAAAATAATCCGAAAATAAACAGAAAAACTGATGTATCTGAAGGAACTACAACTGTTTAACTTTAAGAATCTATCCAACGCGGATTTTGATTTCTCCGCCCGCATCAACTGTTTCATCGGAAATAATGCTGCCGGGAAAACCAATATCCTCGATTCAATATATTACCTGTCGTTTTGCAAAAGCTATTTCAACGCCATCGACTCCCAAAACATCAAACACGGTGAGCCATATTTTTCTGTTTTGGGTAAATATGATGTTAATGGTGATAAAACCGACAAAATCCAGTGTGTACAAAAGCGAAACCAGAAAAAGAGTTTTAAGCTGAATACTAAGGAGTACGATCGGCTTTCCGATCATATCGGATTGTATCCGCTGGTGATGATTTCGCCCTACGACCGCGACCTGATCAACGAAGGCAGCGATGTCCGCCGCCGGTTTATCGACAGCGTGATTTCGCAATTCGATAAATTTTACCTCGACAACCTGATCAACTACAACAAGGTGCTCTCTCAAAGAAATGCATTGCTGAAGTCATTTGCCGACCAGAGAACATTTGACCGCGGATCATTGGAAATCTGGGACAATCAGCTTGTTGATCTGGCCGGGAGAATATTTCCGGTTCGTCAAAAATTTCTTGAAGATTATATTCCTGTTTTTAACCGGTACTTCGAAATGATTTCTGGTGGCCTGGAAACGGTAAGCATATACTATCAATCGCAGTTATTCGGCCACAGTATGGAAGAATTGCTGGCTGTTTCGCTCGACAAGGACAGGATTCTGAAATATACCACGGTTGGAATCCACAAGGATGATCTGAATTTCACCATCACCGGACATCCCGTGAAAAAATTCGGGTCGCAGGGCCAGCAGAAATCTTTCATCATCGCCTTACGCCTTGCACAGTACGAATACATCAAGAATCTGAAAGGATATAAACCGATCCTGCTGCTCGACG
>CAYNDN010000173.1:0-8649 GCA_964395075.1 uncultured Lentimicrobiaceae bacterium
AGGGCAAGTATGGGGCTTCCTGCTTCCACCACTCCTGTATTGGTATAGATTACGGTGCCCTCCAACCTGAAATTATTTACGGTGAAATTGCTGAAGGCTGCGGTAAATGTGGCGTTTTCATCAGCAAATGGTTTATCGAGTATTGCTTCAATTTGCCCGGTTTTCAGATTAAAATCAGGACTTACCGTGCTGTCGCCATAGTCGATCAAATAGGATGCATAAAACGAAGCTGCGTCTATTGACCTGTAAACCCAGGCACTGTCGATCATGGCGGTGTCTGTGCGAAGGAGCGTTGTATCATAGAGGGTTTTATGCAAAACCGAGAACAGGTAGGTTGCATTCAGGTCGGCTCCGAGGTGCGATGAAGCAACTGTTGCCACTTTCACAAAATCAGAGGTGTCTTCTTTTTCGCATGAGCTGGACAAAGCCAATATGATTACAGCAAAAATTAACATTACTGCTGTGGTGATTTTTAACGAAGGATGTGAGATATTCATAAATGCCAGAAAATATTTTTGAATGTTTAAACGACAGGAATTTGAAATGATTTTAAGTTCGGGTAAAAATTCGCGAACCGAAAAAAATTAAGGGCTAAGTTTGCAATCCAAATTTTTATTGAGATATGAAAAAACAAGATGCGTTATTTATCCTTTGTTTGGTAATTCTTTTTCTACCGTTTTTCGTGTTCGATGCGGTGTATCAGCTTTACAAAATCTTCAATCAAGATCATCCATTCCTGATCAGCTTCATCAAATTTGCGCTCTTGTCCACCCTCGGAGAGGTTATAGGCCTGCGCATCCGCAAAGGCGTTTACAATGAAAAAGGATTTGGCATTTTGCCGCGGGCCATCGTTTGGGGATTTCTCGGTGTAGGCATCAAGATTGCGTTTATCATTTTTGCCAGCGGTGCCCCAAACGTTTTGGCTGTGCTGGGTTTCGAATTCCCAACAGCAATCCCGGCTGATATCCTGAAACAAAACTTCACCGATACCTGGTCAGGATTGCAGTTGCTCACGGCATTTACGGTTAGTGTTTCCATGAATACATTTTTCGCACCTGTGTTTATGACTTTGCACAAAATCACAGATACCCACATCATCGAAAATGGCGGAACACTAGCTGGATTTTTCAAGCCTATTAAGGTCGGTAAAATTTTTAAAACCATCAACTGGGATGTGCAATGGAATTTTGTTTTTAAGAAAACCATCCCTATTTTCTGGTATCCTGCACACACCATAACTTTTTTGCTCCCCTCAGAATTCAGGATACTTTTTGCTGCATTGCTGGGCATTGTGCTTGGTGTAATCCTCTCAATTGCCAGTTTAAAATCAAGGGCTTAGTTATATCGGGCTTTGATTCTAATCGTGTAATAAACTGTTTTTCAGGTACTCAAATAGATATTTTTTATAAACTAAATTAACGCGAATTTTTGTCGTTTTTTAAAAAGTATTTTTACGCTTTAAACATTTCGTTTTTAATTAAAATTTAATAACATCATGAGATTAACATTAACGCTGATTGCAATCCTTACCTTCTGCTACTCCTCCTTATTAAATGCACAAGTTACAACAGATCCTGCAGTACCTACTGCTGATCAGCCTGTAACACTAACGCTGGATGTTACCGGAACCGGCCTTGACGGATATACCGGCGATATTTATGCACATACCGGAATCACAAAAAATGGTAACCAATGGAGTAATGTAATTGGAAACTGGGGTGATAATCCAAGTCAGCCACAACTCACAGCCCTTGGTGGAAATTTATATGAATTGGAAATAACCCCAACAATTCGTGAATTCTATGGTGCAAATGCATCTGATGAAATCTCAGAACTATGCCTTGTTTTCCGCAGCGCTGAAGAACCATGGCAGCAAACCAGCCCTGATATTTTTATTCCGGTATTTGAACTGGGGCTAAATGTAATCCTGATCGCACCTGATATTTCACCATACTTTGTTGATCCGGGTGCATCGATTAACATAACTGCAGAGTCAACATTATCTACAACACTTTCACTATACGTGGATGATCAACTAATAACCAGTACAACTGAATATCTCATAGATGAAACTATAATGGCTTCGATGGATGAAGATACTAAACACTGGATTAAGGTGGTTGCTGACGATGGTGAAAACATGGTTGCTGATTCAATTTATTACTATGTTCGTGGAGCAAGCACCGTTCAGGATCTACCTTCCGGTGTTCGTGATGGTATCAACTACATCGACGAAACAACAGCTACATTAGTAGTTCATGCTCCATATAAAGAGAGCATTTACGTAATAGGTGATTTTAACGACTGGCAAGTTGGCCCGGAATACAAGCTAAAAAGCAACAAGGCTGATGTTAACGATTATGAAACGCGCTACTGGGTAACACTCAACAACCTCACTCCCAACGAAGAATATGCATTCCAGTATCTGATTGATGAAGAACTAAGGGTTGCAGATGCCTATGCAGATAAAATCCTGGACAAATGGAATGATCAATACATTCCTGAATCAACCTATCCAAACCTGAAACCATATCCTGAAAATAAAACCGATCGTATTGTATCGATTCTCGAAACCAACCAGCCTGAATACAATTGGCAGGTAACCAACTTTCAGGCTCCGGCACCAACTGATCTCGTTGTTTATGAACTCCTGGTTCGTGATTTTGTGGATGCACAGAACTTCCAAACAATTACCGATTCATTGTCATACTTCAAAAGATTAGGCATCAACGCCATTGAAGTTATGCCTTTTAACGAATTTGAAGGCAACCTGAGCTGGGGTTACAACCCATCATTCTATTTTGCTCCAGATAAATATTACGGCACCAAAAATGATCTGAAAGCATTTATCGACGCATGTCACGCTGAAGGCATTGCCGTAATTATGGATATGGTGTTGAATCATGCTTATGGCCAAAATGTATTTGCCAGGATGTACTGGGATGATGAAAATAACCGGCCTGCTGCAAACAATCCTTGGTTTAATGCCGAATGTCCTCATGAATATTGCTGGGGCAGCGATTTCGACCATGAAAGCCCGCATACACAGGCGTTTATTGATCGTATTAACGAATACTGGATTACCGAATATAATATTGACGGTTACCGTTTCGACTTTACACAAGGCTTTACAAATAACAATTCAAACTGGCAATACGACCAGGACAGGATTGATATCATGAAACGTATGGCCGATCATATCTGGAGTGTAAAGGATGATGCTTATGTAATTTTGGAACACTGGACCGAAAATAGTGAAGAAAAGATTCTGGCTGACTATGGAATGATGTGCTGGGCAAATATGAGCCACTCATACAATGAAGGCACAATGGGCTGGAACGAAAACGGAAAGTCCGACTTTTCATGGATTTCTTACCAGGAACGCGGCTGGAACGACCCACATGTTATGGGTTTTATGGAAAGCCATGACGAAGAAAGAAACATGTACAAAAACGTAACCTGGGGAAATAGTTCAGGAAGTTACGACATTACTGATACCGTTACCGCACTTGAGCGTCAGGCTTTGGCAGCAGCATTTTTCTATACCATCCCGGGCCCAAAAATGATTTGGCAATTTGGTGAGCGTGGTTACGACTATTCCATCAACTGGCCTTCGGGTGAAGAATACGACCGCCTCACTCCAAAACCTCCAAGGTGGGATTATATGGATGATTACAGACGCAAATATCTCTACCATGTACATGCAGCATTAATTGGCCTGAAACTGAATCATGATGTATTCAAAACTACTGATTATAGCCTAGACCTTCACATGGACACAAAATCAATCACACTGCGTGGTTCGGATATGAATGTGGTGGTTGTTGGAAATTTCGGGATGGTTAATTACGACCATGCACCCGACTGGCCAAACACAGGCAAGTGGTACGAGTTTTTTACCCAGACAGAAATGGATGTTACCAGCACAGATCAGTTGGTTAACCTTGAGCGTGGTGAGTACAGAGTTTACACCACCGAGTATATCGAGAAACCGGAATGGCTCAACACCGCTATCGAAGAAACGCCTCAAAGCCTCGTAGAGTCAACCTTCGGCGTGTCGCCAAATCCTACCAAAGGAAACATGTATTTCGATTTTGAGTTGAGCAATGCCTCAGAAGTAATCATCGATATCTATGACCTGACAGGAAGAAAACTTACTGAAATTGACCGTGGCGAACTTGGTGCTGGCAAGCATCAGGTAAACTGGAACGCTACAGGAAACCTCAAGCCAGGATTATATTTTGCCATGTTAAGGATTGGCATGAACTCCGAAAGCATTAAGTTTGTCGTCGAATAATCATTAAAATTCAGAACATGAAAAACACTTTTGCATACCTCATTGTTTTCGCCATAGTGGTTACATCATTTATGGCCTGCAGTAAATCTTCTTTTGATTACCTCGGTAAATCATATCCTCCTACTACCAATCCTGAAATTT
Organism: uncultured Lentimicrobiaceae bacterium; assembly: GCA_964395075.1. Lineage (GTDB taxonomy): Bacteria > Bacteroidota > Bacteroidia > Bacteroidales > 4484-276 > SABY01. Next base: position 4,439 of record CAYNDN010000173.1, read on the forward strand.
TTATGCGTGACCAGGATATTGAGCGTGATTATGAGGTAATGGGAAAAGTAATGGCAGAGGTTCCCTACAACAAGAAGTTGAAATACATCCAGAACAAAGTGATGAACCTGGCAGCTCAAAATGGTGCTGATGCGGTTTTGTTTTCTGATGTGAATATCCGCTCAACCGGCTATACAAGAGCAACAGGTAATGCAGGAACCGGCGGCAAGAAAGGATTTTTTGGAGGAAGTGCAAGTAAGGTCAGCGACAATGAAATGAAAAGTGTTGAAGCAGTGCTGATTAAGTATAAAGACAAATAGTACATAGATGTTCAAAAAAAAGCCTCCTTTGCGAGGCTTTTTTTTTGGCATAAAAAGTTTCCGGATTGTTGATTATCAGTTTTTAAAATGTTATTCCGAAAATCTACCGGAAAATATATTTCAAAAACTATAGCGAAATTAATGAAATCCTTTGGCGGCCGTCCATTTTTACCGTTACCGGCTTCTTAAATCGCACATGCCTGAAATACTTGCCCTGGTAAATTAATTCCTGCTGATTCAACATTTCGTATCTGACATAACTTTTCGAAAATTCAGGCTGAACGGTAAAATAGCCCACATTCATAGTGGTAACGTTGTGAAAAAAATGAGATCCCGAAGATGCATCCAGTGGGAATCCTTCCAGGCTGGTTTCTACGATTACTTTTGCATTGGATATCTGTGGCCAGTTTACCGGAATACCAATCCATTTGTCGCGTGTGCCCCATCGCCCCGGACCAATCAACACATACTTCCGGTTTTCGTTTCCAACTTTTGCATTGATTTGCTCAATTTCATCTGCCATCTCCTGGGTTTTTGATTTATCAAATATGTCAGGATCGGCATAAATCACATCATACAAATCACTGATAACGCCGTTGCCCATACCCTTATCCGAAAACAGGATCAGCTTATCATGATCAATTTGATCCATATTGATCTCATAATCATCCGCATTGCCGAGCAGGGGTTTAATCTGCAACAAATAAAATGAGGCTTTGTAATTTTTGTCCTTGTCAAGATCAACGGCAAATTCAATCTCCACAGGTGTCCCCATAGCCTCTTTCACCACATCCAGCACAAGCTCAATGGTTTTTGCAAGCGGAATGTAATTGTATTTGAGGATGTTTGCAAAATTGACAATCCTTGGGCCATATTTATTGAGTCCCGGCGAAATCGCATTATTTTCGGGATTGAAAACTGATGCGCAATGCCGGAGGGTTCCGTGACGCTCGGCATCGTCAATATCCAATCTCCGTAAACCGGCCATATCGCCTTCCATAAGGTCACAATCTTTCTTTTTCAGGTCAACAGCAAAAAACTGAACCTGCGAATTTTTATGCTGGTCTTTTGGTGAGTTGATCTCCACATTCGGATATTTTGGCGAAAAACGATAGGCCTTCTCTCCTTCCACTACATATTTCCCAAGTCCAACGGCAGCTACGGCAAAGCCCTCATCGGGTTTCATGTGCGACACCGGGTAATAATTGTACGACTGTGCCACGCCGCTGATGTGCGGGTAAAAAACGTCATCATACTGGTTTCCAACTACCTCCTGGATGACCACAGCCATTTTTTCTTCTTCAATTTTATAATTTACAGCTTTGATGTAATCCCGGGCCATTTTTGAGAAAACCGAAGCAAAAACCAGCTTGATGGCATCCATTACCTGTCCCAGCCTGACATTGATTTCGGGATGGTTGTTGGGCAAGATATAGGTCTCGAAAATCCCGGCGAATGGCTGCATTTGTGAATCTTCAAACAATCCGGAAGAGCGCACAGCGAGAGGTTTTCTGATCAAATCGAGGATCACCTTTAGTTTTTTGATTAGCGAATCGGTTAGCCGCCCTTCGATAAATCGTTGTTTAATGGTTTCGTAATCCGGCTCCTGCCAGATCAACTCATATAAATTGTTTCGCTCCATGAAATAGGCAAATTCTTCGGTTCCGATCACCGAAGTTTTAGGAGCACGGATATTGATGTTTGGAATGTATTTTGAAAAATCATAATTATAAATCAGGGTGTTGATAAATGCAAGGCCTCTACCCTTTCCACCCAGCGATCCGGGAACCAGGTTTACCACGTTGCTTTCATCCAGAATTGCATTCCTGTCGAAAGGAATAATCTTTCCCTTGTTCTGCTCATTCCTGAATTTTTGAATGATATTGATCAGGTATTCACGTAAACCTGAAGGGCTTTTAAAATCGGTAACCTTATGCGGGTTGATGATTTTAGCAACCTGTATTTCGCCACGCGCCATCAGCCATAGCGAAAAATGGTCGCGACGTGCGTGGTAAATAAGCGATTCATCGGGGATGGTGCGCAGATGGCGCTCGAACTCACGCAAAGATTTTGCAATGGCAATCTGCGAGCCTTTTCTGTCGCGGTAAATAAAATTTCCAAAACCAAGATAGTGTGTAATAAAACTTTTAAAATCCTGCTCAAGCGTTTCAGAATCTTTGTTGATGAAACTTGCCCGCAGCTTGTAGGCCACATCACCATTGGATTCGTCTGATGACTGGATGACCACGGGTAAGTCCTTAATTTGCGATTTAATCAGTTTAGCCAACCTGAAACCGGCATTCTCGTCCCATTCTCCATCACGTTTAAATTTAACATCGGTAACCAAACAAAGCAGGTAATCCTTGAAATTGTTAAAAATAGCCAGGGCCTCTTCATAATTAGAAGCCAAAAGGATTTTCGGCCTTGCCCGCATTCGCAATACTTTGTACAACTCATCTGTGCTCACATCGTCGATGATGCGTTTGGTTTGTGCCATCACCACATTATACAGCAAAGGCATGTACCTGGAGTAATATTTTGCTGAATCTTCAACCAGTAAAATCACCCGCACAAGTCCAACCCTGGTATCATTCTCCACATTAATCTTATCTTCAAGGTGTTTAATCATGGCAAAGAAAACATTGGAGTTCCCATTCCAGGCAAATACCCTGTCGATGGAGTGATTTTCTTCACGACGATCTTCAAAATATTTGATGTCCCGGTTGTTGTTAAGCAATAGATAGACGGGGATGTAGGGATATTCTTTTTTCACTTCCTTACTCAGATCAACAGGTAGTTTTTTATCGCTTCCCACCATCACAATGATCAGGTCGAAGTGTTTGGCCTGTAGCTCCTCAAAAACTTCCTCTAAGCTGGAAACTCCTGTAATTCTCGGTACAGAGGTAAGATTCAACTGGTAGTATTCATCCAGCACATGCTCTGTAAACCTACCCTCGCGCTCAATGCTGTAAGCATCATACAAATTGGCCACCAGCAATATTTCTTTCACCTTAAACATCATCAGGTCATGATAAATATCGCGGGCCATATTGTTTTTATTGAGAAACTTCTGCAGCAATTGCTTCCTTGGCGAGTCTTCCTGGTCTGTTTTTGCGGGGCTGGTCTTTTCGCGGGTTTTGGTGATGAAGGTTTTTCCTTCAATACTGTTGATGTGTCCCGCTATCATAGCAGCGAGGTTTTCAATCAAATGGCGTTCCTCACGCAAAAACGGCCCCTCATCAACAGTTGGGAATGACTTTAAATAATACACTTCTATGATGCCATCTTTATTATCAATGGTTTCGAAGTTCTGTGTTAGTTTCCATTGGGTTTCCTTAAAATTGGAGGTGGTGAAAGTTTTGTTGTTCCATTTAATTCGTGCCACGGTAAATTCAGGGTATTGCCAGGCACGCGGCAGCAGCAGTGCAATTTGTTGTAGCGATTCTTCGATTGGTTTTCCCTGCCTGAGAATTGTTGTGGTTTGGTTGATGCACGACAGCTCTTTGAGCCTTTCGGTGGTTTGGCGGGTAGTTTCCATACCCATTATGCTGTTGAGGTAACCCTGGATGAGTACAGCTATATTATTGATGAGATTCCGTTCCTCTTTTAAAAACGGACCGTCATCAGCTTCAGGGTATGCTTTGAGATAAAAAATCTCCACAGAACCATTTTTTCCATCTATGGTTTCAAATATTTGCTTCTGAACCCAGGGTGATTCCTCAAAATAGGGGCTCACATATCGCTCTCCATCGTATATCAATCTTGCAACAGTTTGCTCAGGGTACTGCCAACCATGCGGTAAAATCGCAACAACCTTTTGCAATGATTCTTCAACTGGCTGCTCTTCTTTTAAAATTTCATTGGTTTTGTTGATGGTTTCCAGTTCCTTGAGTCTTTCACGGTTTTCGTGAG
>CAYNDN010000173.1:8659-9145 GCA_964395075.1 uncultured Lentimicrobiaceae bacterium
TATAACTGTGCTGATTCATATCAATCATTTTTTGGAAACTTCAAAATAAAGCAATTTCTGTTACACCAATAACAACAAAGTTGCATTCTTTTTTTAACGATTAAAATTCATTACATTGATTTATTATAGTGGATTTGCAAAACACTATTCGATACCAGATCAGGAAATATGGTATCCATTTCTGAATATGATTTTTAATTGTAAATTCGCCAAAATTTTATTCACAGCCCTGATTGTGAAAACTACTGAACATGAGCATGATAAAAGTTATTCATATTGATGAACATCCGATAGTGAGGTCAGGAATTCAATCCATTTTGGCTTCAGCCGAAGATATTGAGATTATTGCATCGGTGAAAAATGTGGATGCTTTTTTTGAGGAGATGAAGCACATTCCTGCCACTTTTGTTCATGTAGTGATGATTGATATTTATTCCCCCAACGATCTTGAGGTAGAAAACATCCGAAAAATACAAAAAGCTTATG
>CAYNDN010000174.1:0-9102 GCA_964395075.1 uncultured Lentimicrobiaceae bacterium
GGCTGTGCTGTGCAATATTGCGGTTGTTGTAATTGGTTATCCCAAAATCGAGCAGAATATTGAAAAGGAAAGAGAAATTGAACACAACGAAATAAAACCCATATTCTTCGGCCCCTACCACATTTTGAACCGTGCGGTCGATGCCGAGTATCCAGAATGGCTTAACCAGCAGGTTCAGAAAAAGTAAGAGTAAGAGATTGGATAAAAATTTTTTTCTCATCAGCTAACCTGTATCATTGGTTTTTTGTTGCTATATTTAAGTTAGATGGGTTTTCTTATTTTTAGGTTGCGTTGTTGGTTGCAATCATTTCATCGACATAAACATTGCAAAAGTAGTGTTATGCTTTGCCCGGATTACAGGAAGCCGGTTTTTCCAAAAAATATTTTCCAATTATCGCCATTCATAAGGCATACAAGAATTTTACAAGTTGGTACTGGCTTGTCCGAGTTTTGGTGTTTGTAATCATCAGCTATGCGATGTCCATGTAGGACACTCCATATCAATTATAGCTTCTGATTTTTCCCAGGGAGATAGTTTGAGAAACTTCTCATTATAATGTTTTTTATTTTCTGTTTTTGATACGAAAAACAGCTCCATATTCCAAATTCCAACCAGGATAAAAGATACCTTTTTCGTGGTTTTTTAATGGCTTTAGCTAATGAAGTGACGCTATAAAGTTGAATTCTTTAATTTTCCGGAGTCAATCAGCTTTTGCAGATATTTTTCGTAGCGTGCATTTTGCAAGGCTTCAAGGTAATGCTGATTGTGCATGTCGCTGGCGGCCAGATCCACCATACCATCATCGATAAATTTTTCGGCCATTTTTTTTACCTCATCCGAATAATAGCCCGAAAGGGAGTTGATGTTAATCTGGAAAAGAATTCCCCGGTCCTTCATCTCCTCGTATTTTCTTAAGTTCCTAAACCAATACGAATAGCGCTCAGGGTGAGCAAGAATGATGATGTATCCTTCTATCTGGAGGTCGAAAAGAAATTGTTTCAGATTGGGATGCTCGTTGGTATAGGAGAATTCGATCAGCAGATGTTTCTGTCCAAATGTGAGCAGGTTGCCCGATTTGTATTTTTCTTCAAATTTGTCATCAATAAGGTACTCAGCAGCTGCTTCCATCTCAATTTGGATGTTTTGCTTTTTTAGTTCCCTATTCACGCGTTCCAATCCTGCTAAAATTGTTTCAGGCGAGTTCTGGTAAAATTCACCCTGAATATGAGGCGTGGTGATGAGTTTTTTGTAACCCATCTCTATCATGCTTTTAATGAGTTCGATTGAAGTTTCCATTGAATCAGACCCATCATCGATACCCGGAACCAGGTGCGAGTGCATGTCTGTGCCGATCAGCCCCATATCGATGGGTTCGGAAAGCTTGCCGGAAGGAAACAGATTTTTAAATAATCCCATAGCCGATTATTTGATGCAATGATACGATTTGCATAGGTAGTCCTGATGTTAAATGATGTAAAAATATATATGCTCCACCGAAATCTACTTTTTATTGTCAGTGCTTAGGAGTTGTTCTACATAACCTAACACCATTGCTGTTGCACCCCTTTTTTCATCAACATAATTTTTACAAATTTGGCTGGTTACCTGAAGAAAGCTTTTATGAGAAATCAGTTTTTCAGAGATGATTAAAAATTCAGATTTGGACTTTACAGCGTAGGCTCCCTTGCGGCTGATAAGTTCACGGGCTTCCTGAAACTTCTGGTAGTTGGGGCCAAATATCACAGGCAACCCAAATGTTGCAGCTTCGAGAATATTGTGGATGCCAACCCCAAAACCACCCCCGATAAGAGCCATATCACCATACTGATACAGGTGTGATAAAATCCCAATGTTGTCGATCACAATCACAGTTGCAGTTTCCACGTTCGATGTGTCAATTTCAGAAAATCGCAGGCTGTTTTGTGGCAGCTTTTTCATCAGTTCATCAATACGGTTTTTGTGCACTTCGTGGGGAGCGATAATGAATTTCAATTCTTGTGGCTTGCCGGCAATGATATCCAGGATTAAATCCTCATCCGGTGGCCAGGTGCTTCCACCAATGAAAATGCGGCTGTTGCCCTTAAATTTTTCAATGAGGGGAAATAATTTTGCCTTTACTGCTATTTCATAAACACGGTCGAAACGCGTGTCGCCGCTCAGGGTAACCTGGTTTATTCCCGCTCCAACAAGCAGTTTTTTTGAGGTGATATCCTGCACAAAAAAGTGTGTGAAACTTCCAAGCAACCTGCGCTGCCAGCTGCCATACCAGGTAAAAAAACGTTGGCCGGGCCTAAAAATGGATGACACACCAATAATGGGAATCTGCCTGATTTTTAATTGCCTGATGTAGTTGAACCAGTATTCATATTTGATAAAGAAGGCAATTTTTGGCTGCGTCAATTCCAGAAACTTTTGTGCATTGGCAGCCGTATCAATGGGCAAATAAAAAATATAATCGGCACCATCGTAATCCTTGCGTACTTCATAACCCGAGGGCGAAAAAAAGGTTACCATAATTCGGTAATCAGGATAGTTTTTCTTAAAAGCTTCGATCACCGGCCGCCCCTGTTCAAATTCGCCCAGTGAAGCACAATGAAACCAGGCCAATGGTTTTTGTCTATCAACGCGATTTGCAATTTCCCTGAGCATGCCTTTCCTGCCCTGAATCCATTTTTTGGCCTTTGGGTTGAATAAGCTAACAAGGTGTATCAAAAAATAATAAATGTGGATGATAATGTTGTAGATAATCGTCAAAGGGAGATGTTATTAAGTTATCTGATGTCGGGTTATAAAGTTATTGAGTTATTAATAATCCGGTGGTCATTGATGGTCATTTTTCATCCCCCGAAACTTTAGTGAAGGAGGAGTTGTAATTGGTAATTATTAGTTGTTTTACACTATGCACTTTGCGCTACGCTCTATGCGCTCTGCGCCATGCACGCTATGCTACGCTCAATTTGATTTGCTCACCTTCCTACACTCCAATAATTGTGAAAAACAACTCTTCTTTCACCGTGCAAAACGCTAATAGTAATAAAAGTCATCTGGTTCCCGCCTGTTGAAAGGAATCATCCAGCCAACCTTTATCCCGCCAAGGAAATCAAAACGATTTTTATCATCACGCCGCATTGTGTCAAAATTCATCGATCGGCGATTTCTTGTCCATGCCTGCACAAATTCAGCACCAATAAAAAAGTTGGCCAGCTTGGATTTCCCAGTGTAAATGTACCCAATAAACTGTGAAATTGAAAATCCATTCGTAAACCTGTCGTAACCTTTTTTATAATCACCTTTCAGGGGTGATGCCATGTTATTCTTAACTTCGATGTGGATTTTGTGCTGCATGTATCCTGCACCGGCCATCAACAATATTCCTGAATTCAGGTTTTTGTCGGATAATGGCAGCAATTTTCCAATTCGACCCTGTGTGTAAAAACCACGTTCAAAAAAAGAGATTTCAGCATAGTGCCCCTGGTCGTTAATCACAAAACCATCTGAATTTATCAGGTTTTGAATCAGGCTGTCTTCTTTAATTTTGTTACCAAACAAAAAGTTGATATCAACGTTAAAAACCCAATTGGAAGACGTTTTGTAAAGTGCTCCGGGGCCAATGGTTGAATTTGCTCCGAATCTGTCGGCCATATCACCACCCGGCCACTGAAATGAATAGGAGGGATAAACCGCCCACATGGCTTCAGGTTTATTTTCCTGTTCTTCAGTTTGGGCACTACCACTGCAAATGAACAGCGTGGAAATTGCAAAAATGGCTAAAAAATGCTTTCTCATTTTCATGATTTTCAGAACGCAAAAATAGATAAATACGTATGAAAAGACGGAATGGTCCAAAATTTCATAAGCTGTGTTAAATAATTAACAATAACTCACCAAAATTCGTATGCTCATTGCATAATATGAACTAAATTTTACCTTTGTCCGCCAATTTAAAAATCATCAAAAACACAACAATTTTCTGCGAATGAACGAGATAAGAATGGTTGACCTGAAAGGTCAGTACGAAAAAATCAAGCCTGAGATCAACAAGGCAATTCACGAAGTAATCGATTCAACAGCTTTCATCAACGGACCTGCTGTGCAAGACTTCCAGGCTGATATGGAAAAATATCTGGACGTGAAGCATGTGATTCCCTGCGCTAACGGCACTGATGCCTTGCAGGTAGCCATGATGGGCCTTGGCCTCAAACCCGGCGACGAAGTAATCACCACCTCGTTCACTTTTATTGCCACAGCAGAGGTGATAGCGCTTTTAGGCCTTACGCCTGTTCTTGTTGACGTTGAGCCGGATACTTTCAATATCGATCCGGAGGCCATCAAAAAGGCTATTACACCAAAGACCAAAGCCATTGTTCCCGTTCATCTATTTGGCCAGGCTGCTGATATGGAGGCAATTATGGCGATAGCCAAAGAGCATAACCTGTTTGTAATTGAGGATACCTGCCAGGCCATTGGTGCTGATTATACTTTTAGTGATGGAACCGTAAAAAAAGCCGGTACTATTGGTGATGTAGCAGGCATGTCATTTTTTCCGTCCAAAAACCTGGGTTGCTACGGAGATGGCGGTGCTATATTTACCAATAACGACGAGTTGGCCAAACAGATGCGTGTGGTGGTGAACCACGGCATGGTGGTACGCTATTATCATGACTACATTGGTGTGAATTCCCGTCTCGACAGCATTCAGGCTGCTGTTTTGAAAATCAAATTGAAATACCTGGACGATTATGCCAAAGCACGCCGTAAAGCGGCAGCATACTATGATGAGGCTTATGCGAACCACCCCAAGCTTAAAACTCCTGTAATCTCAAAAAATTCAACGCATGTTTTTCATCAGTACACCCTGGTTACAAATGATCTGGACAGGGATGCCATGCAGAAATTCCTGATGGATAAAAAAGTTCCGGCCATGATTTATTACCCGGTTCCAATGCACATGCAGAAAGCTTATCAAGACCCAAGGTATAAAGAAGGTGACTTTCCCGTTACCGAAGATTTATCAAAACGTGTAATTTCGCTGCCCATGCACACTGAACTGGATGAAGAACAATTAGAATACATCACATCGGCGGTGCTTGAATTTGCAAACAAATAGTACTTAAAATGGATAAAGATTATTTCGCCCACCAAACTGCAGTAATTGATGAAGGCTGTGATATTGGACGAGGAACCAAAATCTGGCATTTTTCACACATTATGAAAAACTGCAGGATTGGTGAAAATTGTAATATCGGGCAGAATGTGGTGGTATCTCCTGAGGTAGAGTTGGGCAAAAATGTAAAGGTTCAAAATAATGTTTCGATCTACACCGGAGTAATTTGTGAGGATGATGTGTTTCTTGGCCCTTCCATGGTTTTCACAAATATCACCAACCCCCGAAGTGCGGTGGTGCGCAAGGGAAATTATGAAAAAACCACAGTGAAGCGCGGTGCCTCCATCGGTGCAAACGCAACCATAGTATGTGGCCATGATATTGGACAATTCGCATTTATTGGAGCCGGCGCGGTAATCACCAAACACGTTCCGGCTTATGCCCTGGTTGTGGGAAATCCCGGAAAACAAATTGGTTGGATGAGCGAATATGGCCACCGGCTCAACTTTGATGAAAACGGAATTGCCGAATGCCCGGAGAGTAACGAGAAATATGAGCTAAAAGATGGAATTGTGATAAAAGCAGAAATTAAGTAGTTGGCGGCTAATGCAGAGCGCAGAGCGCATAGAGCATAGAGCGTAGCGCATAGAGCAGAGTGCAGAGCGCATTGCGTAAAATAAAAAATAACTACCAACGACCTTTAATTACTATTAACGAATTCCTTTTCACCAATAACAATTAACAAACAACTTAATAACAAATATCTTTTTAACCCAATAACTTTTTCCCCAGATGACTTTATACGACAAATTAGTTAAAAAAGAAGACAAGATTTCACTGATTGGACTGGGATATGTTGGATTGCCCATTGCCCTTGAATTTGCCAGGAAAGTTCCGGTAATTGGTTTCGACATCAAGCCTGAGCGCATCGAAATGATGAAGAATGGCATCGACCCCAGTGTAGAACTCGACAATGAAGCTTTCGAGGGTTGTGACATTGTGTTCACCTCAAATCCTGATGATCTGAAAGGTGCATCATTTCACATCGTGGCTGTTCCTACACCAATCGACGACAGCAATATGCCTGACCTGACACCGTTGATCGCTGCCACAAAAACCGTTGGAAACGTGCTCAAAAAAGGTGATTATGTGGTTTATGAATCAACCGTTTATCCGGGTGCCACCGAAGAAGACTGTATTCCACTGCTGGAAGAGCTTTCAGGACTGAAATGCAATGAAGACTTCAAAGTTGGTTTTTCACCGGAAAGAATTAATCCCGGCGACAAAGTTCACACACTCGCAACCATAACCAAAGTGGTTTCAGGTTCTGATGAAGAATCGCTGGATGTGATTGCCAAAACCTACGAACTGGTTGTACAGGCCGGGGTGCATAAAGCCCCAACCATTAAAGTTGCTGAAGCTGCCAAGATTATCGAGAACACACAACGTGATGTAAACATCGCCCTGATGAACGAACTTTCGGTTATTTTCAACCGCATGGGCATAAACACTTTTGATGTGTTGGAAGCCGCCGGAACAAAGTGGAACTTTCTGAATTTTTACCCCGGGCTGGTTGGCGGACACTGCATTGGCGTTGACCCATACTACCTTGCCTACAAAGCCAAGAAATTTAAATACCATCCACAGATCATCAACTCCGGACGGGCTGTAAACGATTCCATGGGATTTTACGTGGCCAAGCAACTCGTTAAAAAACTGATAGCTGCCAAAAAACATATCTCCGAATCAAGAGTGCTGGTGATGGGAGTTACTTTTAAAGAAAATGTTGCCGATATCCGCAATTCACGGGTACCGGATATAATATGTGAATTAAAATCCTACGGCCTTACTGTGGATGTTGTTGATCCGTATGCAAACAACAAAGAGGTTGAGCATGAGTACGGTTTTTCACTCGTTGAAAATATCAAAGATAAATACGATGCAATAGTGGTTGCGGTTAGCCATGATGAATATGCAGACCTCAGCGAGGAGTATTTCGAAAGTTTGAGTAATGAAGATGGTATTTTATTCGACATTAAAGGCATTTACAGGAATAAGATTAAGAAACTAGGTTACTGGAGTTTGTAGTCATGCCCAAAAGTATTTGTTCTTTCACTGTTATTCCCCGAAAGGTAGGGGCAGGCTGTGGCATTTTTAAATTTGTTTTCAATAATTATGGTCGGTCGAAACTTTAAATAACCGAATGCCAAAACAAAAAAGGATAGAAAAACTCAGGCGCAAGTATAAGCTTGTATTGATGGATGCAGGGTCTTACGAAGAAAAGCTGTCCATCAGGCTTACCCGCCTTGGTGTGATCACAGTTACCTTTTCAGTTTTATTGATATTTACTTTGATTACAATCTATCTCGTGGCATTTACATCTTTGCGCGAATACATCCCTGGTTATACAGATACTTCGTTACCGGCAAAGATTTATGCACTACAACGCAAAACCGATTCGCTCGAAAAAGTCTTCTACCAAAAAGATATGTACATTAATAACATAAAAAGTGTAATTAGCGGCGACTCCATATTGAATGACTCCAGGCCTGTTTTTTCATCAAAGATGGAATATGATACCATTACGATGAAAATTTCGCAACTGGATTCGGCACTTAGGGCTGAGTACGAATCTCAAACACGCTTTAGCCTCACCCAGGGCCGAACCACGAATTATGCACCGGCGAACCTGGGAAATATCAATTTTTTCCCCCCGCTGAAAGGTATCATTACCAGGACTTTTGAACCTGACTCTGAGCACTATGGGGTTGACATTGTTACGGATATGAATGAGGCCATAAAAGCAACTTTAGACGGTACTGTTATTATATCCGACTGGACGCTGGAAACCGGTTATGTTATTGGTTTGCAACATGCCAATGATTTGATTTCGGTTTACAAACACAACTCGAGCCTGCTCAAACAGCAGGGGGCTTTTGTGCAGGCCGGCGAAACCATTTCCATTGTTGGAGAATCGGGGGAGCAATCCACAGGGCCTCATCTCCATTTTGAGCTATGGCATAAAGGAATTCCGGTAAACCCCGAACAATTCATCTCATTTTGAAAAGCACACAAGCAGATCAATTTATGCATTTAATCACGAAGGAATGAAATGAAGAATATTGCGATACTCGGTTCAACAGGTTCAATAGGATGTCAGGCTTTGGAAGTTATCAGAAAACACCAGGATAAATTTAATCCCATTGTGCTTACTGCTCATAATAATCACGATCTGCTTATCAGCCAGGCCATGGAATTTCATCCGCAATATGTTGTTATCGGATGCAATGGCGCCTATCAAAAAGTGAAGGATGCATTGGCAGGCACTGAAACTGAGGTTTTAGCCGGGAAAAAGGAAGTTGATGAGATTGTTACCCTTGCCGGGATTGATATGGTTTTGCTTGCCCTCGTGGGCTATGCAGGATTAAAACCTGTAATCAATGCCATTGTTTCGGGCAAAGACATTGCGCTGGCCAACAAAGAGTGCCTGGTTGTTGCCGGGAAGATGGTTAAAGACCTTCAGGCCAAACATCGGGTGCAGATCATCCCTGTTGACTCAGAGCATTCGGCAATCTTTCAATGTCTCGTGGGTGAGGCGAAACAAAAAATTGAGAAAATCTATTTGACAGCCTCCGGAGGGCCATTTTTTGGAAAGTCCCGGAAATTCCTGGAATCAGTTACCCGCCGGCAAGCCCTGGATCACCCCAATTGGACCATGGGTAAAAAAATTACCATCGATTCGGCTACCCTCATGAACAAGGGTTTGGAGGTGATAGAAGCCAAATGGCTTTTTGATTTGAAACCAGAACAAATCGATGTTGTGGTGCATCCACAGTCGATAGTGCATTCCATTGTTCAGTTTATTGATGGAAGCATGAAAGCACAAATGGGACGCCCCGACATGAAATTGCCCATCCAGTACGCATTGGCCTACCCTGAAAGGATACATTCCGATTTTCCACGGTTCAATTTTCCCGATTACCCCGAACTGACCTTC
>CAYNDN010000175.1:0-698 GCA_964395075.1 uncultured Lentimicrobiaceae bacterium
GGTCGGCGGGTTAAAAATAATGCCGGTGTCCGGTTTCGCTACGGCAAGCCGGAGTGTGCAGAATTAGTCCAGGCAATCCCCATGTCCTGTAAAGGCCATCCCTGCTTTGCGCAAAATGGTAGGGGCGTGGTATAACAGATCTTACCGGGTGCAAATACCGGTACGACAAAAAAGAGATTGTCTTTTACAGCCCTTCCGGGCGGCAACCGCAACACGAATGGGTCGTTCAACAATGTGGGCAACAACGGCAACTGGTGGTCGTCGTCACAGAACGATACCTCCAATGCCTGGAACCGGAACCTGAACTACAATAACGCACAGGTGAACCGCAACAACAACAATAAGTCGAACGGCTTCTCGGTGCGTTGCCTCAAGGACTGATTATCCGCCCAAAGGCGGAATTGTGAAATCCGGCGGGATTTTATTCATTCCGGCGGGTTTCCTTTTTTGTTTAACCCCTACGGGGTATTTTTACGTGCTACGAATATTTTTCTGCAATACTTTATCGCCTACGGCGAATGTATGTCAACCAATGGATCAGCAAACAACTACCTCGTAGCGGTTTTGGTATTGTAGAAAATCAGGTAAACCGCAAAACCAATTCCCCTTAGGGGATCAACATTATGCAATTATCACTATTTCCAAAATACGACCGAAATCAAATCCTAAGTGATTTGTTCCTGGCATACTATGATGCC
>CAYNDN010000175.1:708-9061 GCA_964395075.1 uncultured Lentimicrobiaceae bacterium
CAAGCGCAACACAATCAACGCGCTCAAATTTGAAATCAATTACGAGAGCAATCTATTAAAACTTTGTGATGAGATATTATCGGGCAGCTATCGTCCTTTGCCAAGTATTTGTTTTATCGTAAGCAAACCCGTAAAACGCGAAATTCTCGCCGCCGATTTTCGCGACCGTGTGAACCACCATTTCATTTATAACCACATCTCTCCTGTTTTCGAAAAATACTTTATCCACGACAGCTATAGTTGCCGCAAAAACAAAGGAACCCATTACGGGATTCAACGCATCAGTAAATTCATTCGCTCATGTTCCGAAAATTACAGGCAGGATTGCTATATCCTAAAACTTGATATCAAAGGCTATTTTATGGCCATCAACAAAAACATTCTTTTTCAGAAAGTAAAATCTGTTTTGCTCCGCCAGCAACATGCCCTCGATTTTAACCTGCAATTGGAACTCGAGCTGATCGAAAAAACTATATTTAACGACCCAATTATTGGCTGCAGGATAAAAGGGGAAAAATCTGATTGGCGTGGTTTACCAACATCGAAAAGCCTGTTTCATAGTTCCAAAAATTGCGGCTTGCCCATTGGCAACCTCACTTCTCAATTATTTTCAAATGTTTACCTGAATGATTTCGACCACTTTATCAAAAATGACCTCTGCATAAAACACTACGGCCGCTATGTGGATGATTTCGTCATCGTCCACCAATGCAAATATTACCTCAAATCCCTTATCCCCAAAATCAGGGATTACCTGCACGATGAGCTGCAACTGGAGCTTCACCCAAATAAAATCTATTTGCAGCATTGTAGCAAAGGCGTAAAATTTTTGGGCGTTATCATCAAACCACACCGTATCTATATCGCTAACCGTACCAAAGGGAATTTTTACCGGGCCATCCAGGAGCAAAACAAAATTGCCAGGGATCATAAACCAGGTAAGCAAGAACAAGCTGCATTTTTGAGTGTCATGAATTCGTACCTGGGGATTTTAAATCCCTGTAAAGCTTCGCAACAGGGTAAACATTACAAAACTTACAAGCTTCGCAAGCGTATGATTAAGAAAAATCTTTCGGGTTGGTGGGAAAATTATTTTTATGCCAAAGGCTACGCTAAAATGGTGACAAAGCAGAGGGTTAATCCTTGCAGGTTTTCGCGGTTTGCCGGGAAAAGCCAAACCGGGGTAGTAAAACCTTATTTTGAGCAAACCTAAACTTAGTTGAAAAAAAGACTTCCAGGAAAAAAGTAAACTTTATTGGCTTATTTTTGTATTAAAGAAAACATTAGAAAAAGCTAATTATGAAACCACTCACATTTGAAATAGAGCGCGATGGCGATGAATTCCATACATGGTGCCCCGAATTACCGGGTTGTCATACCCATGGTAAAACCGTAAAACAGGCTACCGAGAATCTTAAGGAAGCGGTTCAGCTTTACCTTGAGGTATTGCTGGAAGAAGAAATAGCAATGAAATCAATGGATTTGGCTTCATGAAAGCAAGGGAATTGATTAAATTGCTTACTAAGAACGGATATGTCTTCGTAAGACAATCCGGTGGCCATGCCATTTACAAAAAACCGGGCAATAAAATTATTGTAGTTCCCATCCACAGTAAGGACATCCCTAAAGGAACTTTAATGGGTATTTTAAAAGATGCCGGAATTGAGTTGTAGAAGATTTCGAAGGAGATTTTTGAGATAATTTGTAAAACGCTGACAGGGTTCGAAACCCTGTCAGCGTTCAAAGACTATATTTCAACATTTAGCTGTTGGCCCTTCCCAACCTCTTTGTCCTCACCATTCACCCAAAAATTCACTCTCTCATCCTTACCATCGTATTTCACTTTCACTTCATTTTGTGAAATCTCTATTTCGAAATGATTTCCCTGCAATCCCAAATTAAATTTGATGCTGCGCCAGTGTTTCGGAAGGTGCGGATTGATGTTGAGCTTTCCATCCCGGACATCTACGCCGGCATAAGTTTGGAGGGCAACTAGCACAGTTCCTGCCATAACGCCTGCATGGATACCTTCGCCGGTAGTGCCGCCCTGGATGTCGTTGAAATCGCTGGAGAGGGCATCGCTGTACAACTCCCAACTCAGTTTCTCATCACCGATCATGTTGGCCAACTGGGCATGTACAACCCGTGAAAGCGTTGAACCGTGCGATGTACGTTGGAGGTAATATTCCAGGTTGTCCTTGAGGTAGCCGGATTTCAGATTGTAGCCCAGCTTTTCCAGGATTTCGGTAACCTGCTTTTCAGGGAGGTTGTAGAAAGTCATCAAAGTGTCGGCTTGTTTGGCAACTTTGTAATCATCGGCGGATTTGCCCTCGGCTTTCAGGAGGCGGTCCATACGATAGACATTGCCGTATTTTTTGCGGAAGAAATCCCAGTCCAGTTCTTTCAATTCAAAATAGCCATCGTATTGTGCCAGAATATCTTTTTCGATGACAATATTGAGTTGGTGGGAAATTTCTTTCCAGTATTCCAGCTCTTCATTGGTGAGGCTGATTTTAGCTTTGATCTCTTTCTGTTGATTTTCATCAAAATAATTCAATATATCAAAAGCGCGTTCCATAGCCCAGGCCACCATCAGGTTGGTGTAGGTGTTGTCTTTCAGGCCGCCCTCGTCCGAATCAGGATAGGCTTCATGGAATTCATCCGGCCCCATCACATTTTTAATGGAAAGTTTTCCGGAAGTTTCATCGCGGTAGGTTTTGCTGGCCCAGAAGCGGCATATTTCCAGGAACATCTCAGCACCATAATCTTTGATGAAATCCTTGTCGCCGCTAATTTTCAGGTATTCCCAAACATTGTAGGCTACGGCCAGCGAAACGTGCCGCTGCAATGAGCTGTAATCGTCGCCCCACTTGCCGGAAACCGGGTTAAGGTGAATTACCTGGGTTTCTTCGCGACCATCGCTGCCGCTTTGCCATGGGAACATGGCGCCTTGATAACCGTGCTGTTTTGCATAATCGCGGGCTTTATCCAGCCGGCGGTAGCGGTACATCAGCATGGATTTGGCAGCTTCGGGGAAATGCATCGCGTAAAGCGGCAGAATAAAAAGCTCGTCCCAGAAAATGTGGCCGCGGTAGGCCTCCCCATGCAGGCCTCGCGCGGTAATGCCGGCATCAATGTTTTTGTTGTGCGGCGAAAACGACACCATGAGGTGATAAAGGTGCATGCGCATCAGTTTTTGTGACAGGCGGTCGCCCTCGATCTGCACATCAATTTCCTTCCAAATCTTTTCCCATTCAGCTTTGCTTTCTCCAAGCAGCCAGTCGAAGGATTCTACCAGCATCACGCTCACCTTGGCTTTGTGCAGCGGCTTTTCGGTGTCGTCAGGTTTGGAAGTATAAATCGATACACATTTTTCAATCTTCACCACCTGGAATTTTTTCAGTTCAACATCAAAACAGCTTTCAACTTTTGATTTTGAAATGTCATTTTTGATTTCCGTTTCAATCGTTTGATTATCCACCAAAGCTTTGATTTTAGCTGCTTCGGCAATTTCAATTTCTGATTGCGTAGTTTTAACACTCACCCAGCTCAGATTGCCTTCAGAGCCTTCATCATTTTGTTTGAGGTGCTGCTGGTTGAGCTGGCGATATCGCGCTACGCCATCGTTGATGATATCTCCGTCAAGGATGGATTTAACCGTGATTTTGCCATCATAATTAATCGGTGAGATGCTGTATTCTATTGCAGCCAGATGCGGATCGGCCATTGAAGCCATTCGCCTCGATTGGATCAATGTTTCTCTTCCCTGCTCATCACGAACTGTCATCACTTTTGATAGCAATCCGGTTTTGAAATCTATTTTGCGATAGACATCTAAAATTTTACAATTGTTGGGATCAAACCACTCATCATCATCAATTTTAAAACTGAGAGCCAGCCAGTTGGGGGCATTTACAAAATCTTCATTTTCAATATCACGATCTGCAACTTTCGATACAAGGCGGTTGTAAAGCCCGGCAATATAAGTTCCCGGATAATTGGATTCTCCGGCTATCACTTCCTCCATGGCACCCCGGGTTCCGAAATATCCATTGCCGATGGCCAGAAGTGCTTCGCGGGATTTTTCCTTTTTGGGATCGTAATCCGTAAAGCTCACCGACCAGTTGTCCTCTTCCAGTCCTTCCCTGAACCAGTTTTCGATACCTTCCAGGCCAATATCGCCAATATCAGAAACCACGATGTCAGCACCATTCTGGTGCAGCTCTTTATGGTTTTCCTCCCGGGCGATACCGATCACAAGTCCGAAGTTTCCCTTCTTGCCGGCCTGCACACCTGAAACGGCATCTTCAACCACCACAGCTCTGTCATAAGTTACGCCCAGATTATCCGATGCAACGGTGAAAATATCGGGTTCCGGTTTACCCTGAAGTCCGAGTTCCGCAGAAACCTCGCCATCAACACGTGTTTCCATAAGTTCAAGAATGCCGGCAGCCTCAAGCACAACTTTACAGTTTTTGCTGGATGAAGCCACGCCAACTTTGATGCCTTTGGCCAATAATTCTTTGATCAGGCTAACGGTGGTGGGATAAACCTTTACACCATCACGATCCAGGACTTCGTTGAAAACCTGGTTCTTCCGGTTGCCTAGTCCGCAGACTGTCTCCATTTCAGGAGCGTCCGAAGGATCACCAAAAGGAATACCGATACCACGATGTTCCAGGAAACCCTGAACGCCTTTGTAGCGTGGTTTTCCATCAACATAGGGCAGGTAGTCGCGCTCGTGATTAAATTCCCGAAAAGGGGTATTGTTTTTTTCTGACCATGCTTTCATGAAATCATCGAACATTTTTTTCCATGCGGCGCTATGCACCAAGGCGGTTTGTGTGATCACGCCGTCGAGGTCGAAGATTACTGCGGAGAAAAGGTTTTGGGTTTGCATATTATTTTGTTATTGAGTTATTTGTTACTGAGTTATTAAGTTACTAAAGTTTCCCACAACATTATTATCTGAAAATTAAGGGGAAAGAGTTTAAAAAAAAAGTAGTGATATAATGATTTAAATTGTTAATTTTGAATCAGTTAACAAACCTAAGTCACAATTAATAAAATATCACTACTTATGGCATCAAAATTAACCAAATTAAGCAAACGCCAAGCCATTTTAAGCGATGATGAAAAAACAAACCAACGCGTTCTCCGTTTTTATTCAAAATTCAAAATTACGCGTTTAAAGCAGCCGGCTGATGCTGTAAAAGTTAAGGACTACCTTGCATCAGCACTGGTTTTTGTATTATGCATTTATCGGCTGAAGGGTATTGTATTTTGCCGATCTTCAAACATTATGGCTTTACGCAGGAATTCACAGGAAGCATTTTGGTTTTTATCGCATGCAAGCGAGCCGTTTCCCTTATACCATTTATTATGATATTCATAATGATAGCGCAATCATCGTCGCTGTTTTGGATATGCGTCAAGATCCCTCAAAAACAGTTTCAAAACTCTCCTTCAGAAAATAGTCTTTGAATTGTAGTCCCCATAACCCAGGACTTCAGGCCTGGGGGTATTCCACAAAACCTATGAAATAAATAGGCCGTTAAAGCTCCTTCCTGACTTATACCATTTTGTGGATAAACTCCAGGACATGGCTGCTAAGGTAAAACAAATTTGTTTGTTTGCATCAAACAATATTGTATTTTTGTATCAAACAAATTTCAGAGAACATGATTTTAGAAAGTGAAATACGCCAGATTGCCGCAAAACAACGATCAGTGTTTCTGAACAGGGAAACCGGATTATCCAGGGAGCTTGAGCCTGCAACCCAAAATTTATCATCTCATGCATTGATCATTTCAGGCATCCGGCGGTGTGGAAAAAGCACGCTTCTGATTCAGATGATGCAGTCACTGAATCCTGATGATTTCTTTTTCCTGAATTTCGACACCCCTCAGTTGTATGGATTCAATGCCAGAGATTTCACAAGGCTGGATAAAGTGATTGAAAAATCGGAAGCCGGATTGTTGTTTTTTGATGAAATGCAACTGGTTACCGGCTGGGAAATGTTTGTGCGGCAGAAACTGGATGAAGATTTTCAGATTGTGGTAACCGGTTCCAATGCCACCATGCTTGGAGAAGAATTGGGAACACGCCTCACCGGTAGGCACATTACACAGGAACTTTTCCCCTTTTCTTACACTGAATTTTTAAGTTTTCGATTACTTGAACCAAATCAGGAAAGTCTTGCAAAGTATATGAAACTTGGCGGATTTCCCGAATTCCTGAAAAGCGAAGCCCCCGAACAACTGTTGATGCTGTATGATGATATTCTGATGCGCGATATTGTGGCCAGGTATGGCATAAAGGATATAGTTAGCCTGAAACGCCTTGCAAATTATCTGCTTGCCAATATTGGGAACAGAATTTCTGCCACAAAACTAAAACAGCCTTTATCCATTGGTGCAACCAGCACGGTGCTCAGTTGGATGTCCTACCTTGAACAATCGTATTTGTTTGGCTTTCTGCCGATGTTCAGCTATTCCACCAAAGCGCAGTTGATCAATCCAAGAAAGGTTTACGCCATCGATACCGGACTTGTGCATGCCATGTCGGTGAGCAAAACCGAGGACAACGGCAGAAAACTGGAAAACCTTGTTTATCTGCATTTGCGGCGAAAACACAGGGAAATGTATTATTTCAACAATCGCGGGGAATGTGATTTTGTGGTTTTTGAAAACGGTTCCCCAAAAGAGTTGATCCAGGTTTGTTATGAGTTGACCCCCGACAATGTAGATCGTGAAGTTGCCGGCCTGCTTGACGCCATGAAGTTTTTCAATTTTGAAACAGCCAAAATTGTAACTTTTGATGATTCTGATGAAATTGAAGAAGACGGATATAAAATTAATGTTGTTCCTGGGCATGAGTTTTTATCATGAATCACAAGGTATTTTTTTGACGCATGAAAGTGCTGCGCGCGTTTCAGGGTCAGGGCAGTGTCTCATCATAAGACAAAAGAATTTCCCGATTGAAAGAAAACCTTTTCCATAACCCAGGACTTCAGGCCTGGGAAAACCCCACAAAACCAACGAACATAAAAGGCCGTTAACGGCCTTCAACAATTCCTGGCCTTATCCATCCATAGCCCCGGCCATAACTCGCATCGCGGCAAAGCGGGATGACCGGGCTAAGGATAGACATGCTGATAATTTTGGATGTTGCTTCTTTATGAAAAACAAAACCTTATCTTTTCCCCCAACCTTAGTAGAAAATGCAACCCGTTAGCAAAACCAACCTTATTACCTTATTATCAGTGCATTTGGGTGTAATGAGGTAATCCCGAAGGGATCCCTTTGGGATAAGGTTTATGTATTCTCTGTTGTCCGATTTTTCTACTAAGGTTAGGGATTTAAAATAAGGTTCTCCTTTTCTATTGGAGGAAAGATGCCACAACCCAAAAAGAAAAGCCACCCGGGGAAGGCGGGTAGCTTTGTATAGCATCATATCCAACGGTGATAGATACTCAATGAAAAAACATAATTCATGAATATTCGTAATTTTGTAAGCAATAAAATCAAATTAACATGATAACAGCTTCAGAACTTAATAAGCTGTCTATAAAAGACAAAATGATACTGCTCGAACAAGTATGGTCAAGTTTAAAACAGGAAGGCGATAATATTGAAAGCCCTAAATGGCATGAGGAAGTACTTGCCGAAAGAAGGCGAAAAATTGAAAATGGCGAAGTTGAATTGCTCACTATTGATGATTTGAAAAAGGGCAGAAAATGAAGATCAAAAGTATTAATGCACTCGTTGATGTACAATATGATTTGGATGATGGTGAGGTTTTTTATGAAATCCTGTCTCCCGGATTAGGTCAATATTTTCGTGATAGCCTTTTAGCCGATCTTCAAACTTTATGGCTTTATGCCGGTATTCACAGCAAGCAGTTCGGTTTTTACCGCATGCATGCCAGCCGTTTCCCTTATGCTATTTATTATGATATCCATAATGATGGTGCAATCATTGTTGCTGTTTTGGACATGCGGCAAGATCCCTCAAAAACAGTTTCAAAACTCTCATCCAGGAAATAGTTTTTTGAATGATACATTAAATTAGTTTCCATAACCCAGGGCTTCAGGCCTGGAAAAAGCCACAAACTCAACAAACAACAAAGGCCGTTAACGGCCTTCAACAATTTCTGGCCTGATCCATAGCCCGGCCATAACTTGCCTCACGGCGAAGCAGGATGACCGGGCTATGGATAGCCATGATGATAGTTTTTAATGCTACTTTTTTTTAAAACCAAAACCTTATCCTTTTCCTCAACCTTAATAGAAAATGCAACCCGTTACCACAACCAAGCCATAAGGTTGTTTTAACAGTATCGGTTTGGATGG
>CAYNDN010000176.1:0-8974 GCA_964395075.1 uncultured Lentimicrobiaceae bacterium
TGCATCCCAGTCAAATTCGCCGGGAACTGCAGGCTTGTATTCCGGAGCTGCCGGAGCTTCGGGTGCTTCTGCTACAATCTCTTTAGCTTTTTCTTCCTGAACAGGCTCTTTTTCAACCTCTTCAACAACTTCTTTTGCCTTCTCCTCCTGAACAGGCTCTTTTTCAGCTTCTTCTACAACTTCTTCGGATTTAGCTTCAGCAACAGGTTCTTCAACTACAGGAGCTTCGGTTTTTTCTGCGGTTTCTTCAACAACAGGTTCTGTGGCTTTTACTTCCTCTTTCTTCTCTGTGTTATCAACAGCAGGTACTTCCTGAGGTTCCTGATTTAATTTTTCGTTTTCGTTAGACATTAAAATGAATTTCGTTTTGGATGCCGCCTGATCATCCGGGTTAACAATTATTAATTCCACTGCAAGTGCATGATTTTTAGGCGATAAAACCTACATCTGCAAAATGGGGTGCAAAAATAGATAAATAAATTGAAATGGAATTTAATTTTCAGGTATTTATTGATTACGATGACATGAAGTTTAGTCATGGAGGCATCTTACCGAAAACCCATACTGCACCTCCAAAGTTTCCTGATTGATTGGATTTTGGTTGTTGATAAAATACCAGGCTTCACCAAATGACGTATTTTGAATATCAGAAGTCCAGTAATAGCCCCTTTGCCCAACATTTAAAAACGGATATCCACCGCCGGTTTTATTACGAAATCCACCCATTTCACCATTAAAACCTGAAGCACCACCATCCTGCAGGTTGCCTCCGGCCTGGCTCATCCCCCCGGTGTTATTCACCAAAGTTTGCCATTCGGCGTCCGTAGGCAAATGCCAGCTTTCAGGACAAATACCCTGGATTCCAGCTGTGGTTGAATATTGCATCATTTCATGCCATTGGTACAGGCCTCCATAGGTATCGCAGTTGGGTTCATCGTTAGCGTAACAAAACTTCTCATATATACCATTATCAGTTTGATTGTCTCCGCCAGGTATCATTTCTCCATAAATAAGATTTGATGCCTTCCAGCACTGCTGTCCAATTTGGATGGTATTATACATGTGCCCATCCCGTGAATCAGTGAAAGGGTCTCCACAACTAAAAGTCAACTGATTGCCAACCAGTTCAAACCAGTTATATCCATCAAAATAGTTGATCCTATGGGTTGTCTTATTAAATATCTGCATTCCTGCAAATGGATTCTCAACCTGGTCTCTTTCCGCTTCTGTCATCTGCCTTATTCCACCCGAAACATGTGCATTTGTGGCCAGCGGTACTCCCAAAATAAGGGTATTCCCCATAAACTGATAATTTGAACCTCCGGCCGGATCAACCTTAACTTCAAGGAAGTATTTATTTGCGAGCCAATCGATATCAAGACTACCAGAAACCAGATCGCCCTCACCAATGATCAGTTTTACCAACCCAAAATCATTTGTCAGCATCTGATGCGATTCAGCAAAAACCGTATTGCCCGAAGGCTCACCAAGGTGAATGATGATAAGCAGGCTAACGTCCTGATTTGCCATGGGGGTTTCCTGAGGCATCCCTCACAACCGCCTGATAATTAAATTCACCATATCAAAATGAAAAAATACATAGATGGTTTAACCTTTCAGGATTAGGAAAATTAAGCCAATTTAAAGATTCAATTTATTAATCTAAGCTTAATGTTGAGTTAATAAGAACCTGAAAAATAGGTGTGTTATTTGTGAGTTTGCAAGCCAAACAATTTAATGAAGAAAAAATATTTATTTCTGTACCTGAAAACCGGTGGTGGACACCTGGCACCAGCCAGAGCTTTAAAGGAAGCCCTTGAAAGCAGATATCCCGAAATTGCCGAAGCTGAGCTGGTTGATGGCCTGGAAGGCTCGGTGAAGCCTGCGCAATGGATTATTGAAGATGGTTACAGAACTTCCGTAAATTATGCCAAATGGGTTTTTGAAACGCTGTATGCTGTTAACAAAATCGATTTTTTTGGAAAGCTCTCCAAACAGATGTTTGCTCCTGTAGCCAAAAATATTATTGAGGAACAGGTACAAAAACACCGGCCAAACAGCATTTTAATATTTCATTATTTCCTGATAGAGCCCGTTTATCAGGTGCTGGAAAAGCTGAACTTAAACATTCCTGTTTCAGTAGTAGTTACAGATCCATTTACAGCCCATCCCATCTGGTTTAAAGATAAACGCCCTGATTTCATCATATTCAGCAATAAACTCTATAAACACCTGCTAAACAAAGGCTTGGATAAGCAAAAATTATTTCACTTTCCTCAAATCATACACCCAAAGTTTGAAAAAAACATTACCGGGAATTATAAATCGGGAATATATGAACGATTTAACCTTGACCCAAAACACAAAACCATTCTGATTTTTGGCGGCGGAGAGGGATTAAAGAAAGGCCTTCCTGTGTTAAAAAACCTGGCCAGGATTGATACACCCGTTAATATTGTTATGGTTAGTGGCCGCAATAGAATTTTAGAGCAGGCAGCAAAAAGGGTTTCTGAAAAGCCTTCGAAAGCCATCATCCGTGTCTTTGGTTTTGTTGATTTTATGGAGGATTTGCTGGCAATATCAGATATTGTGGTATCGAAATGTGGTGCCTCGGCACTTGCCGAAATGCTGATCTCTAAAAAAATCCCCATTGTGGTTGATTACATCTGGGAACAGGAAAAGGGAAATGTTGATTTCCTGCTTGAGAATGAGCTTGGATTTTATGAACCCCGCCCTGCGCAGGCAGTAAAACGCATCAATCAGCTACTTACCAACCAGTGGCTCTATAATCGCTACAGACAAAATCTTGAAAACCTGGATTATAAAAACGGTGTTTATGAAATTGCTGATTTCTTGGTAAAACCCAACCTGGACAAGCCAAAACCAAAAAAGTAGATATATTTTAAACATGTATCATATTTTAGCTTATCCAGGTTGAAGAAATGGATTAAACCTCATCAACGTCAAGAAAACTCACAATTTGCTTTTGGTTAGGCAAACTCATAAATTGCTACATAGTGTCTGTCCATAATTTCCCGTGTTTGCTCTATAAATTTCAAATTCGAGGCGTGAGAAAAATTCAAACCGCAGCATACTAAGGTATTCGAGGATTTGGATTTTGAGCAATCCCGAAGCTTCGGGAAACTTTAGAGACGAACACTACTTATACCTCAACTCTCACCACTCACCTAATCTACAATATAATCCACTTCAGCATTCAGATATTTTGGTTTCTGCACTTCCGCTTCCATATTTTTTATTGTTTCGAATGGGCCTTTGTGGCTTACCATATTTATTAACCAGGCCGGCAGGCTTCCACCCAGATCAATTTTTATTTCCAGTGTAACCAAAACGCTGTCGGCATCAACCGGCTCAAGTGTCCAAACAGAGCGGCATTCCGGCACACGCACCACATCATTTTTTTTCGGAAGCAAATCCGGGTTACAATTACCCTCATTTGTCACAACTCTTGTGTCAGGGTCCTGCGAAAGGTTTGCATTAATTACCATATCACGATCCTGAACCGGCCAAGGCGCATTTGAGTAGCCATAGAAAATCCAGGAAAACTCATTGTGGCGTTCAATAACCTCTGCATTTTTGTTGGCATAAGTCCAGTTTTTATGATTATCCACATCCTTCATCAGCGCAACCAAAGATGAAAGATCAGTCTTCATCATGTTTTGCACCCTGATTTCCTTAATGGGCGAATCATCCGATTTTCGGGAAAATACCTCGATGCCATCTTCGCCTCTCAAAAATTCCCATTCGCCTGACTGGCCATAAGCATCCGTAAAAAAAATCAGTATAGAAAATAAAAGTATAAAAGCACGCATAACCTTCCAACACAATTTATAAGGTTTTTGTTTGATTATAAACGAAAGCAATATTTTTGTTGCGCAATGGATACAAAATTAAAAAAACATTTGGATGCTTTAGATCTGGCGGATTACGATCACATGCTAAAACCTTTGGCCAATTGCAGCCTGTGCCCCAGGAACTGCGCTGCCAATCGCTTTGGCGACAAATTGGGATATTGCAAAAGCGATACATCCTTTTACATTTCATCGATTTGTATTCACCGGGGCGAAGAACCACCCATAAGCGGCCCCAACGGTATTTGCAACATCTTTTTTGGGCATTGTAACCTGCAATGTGTCTATTGCCAGAACCACCAAATCAGTGATAATACTGACAAATTTGCTGCACGTGCGTGGGACCTGAAATCCATTTTGCAGGAAATTATCCGGTGCCTGGATGCCGGTTGTAAAGGGGTTGGATTTGTTTCGCCAACGCATTTTGTGCCGCAGTTTAAAGTAATTGTAAGTGCTTTGCATGATCTTGGGCTTCACCCAACAATTGTTTTTAACACAAACGGATATGATGCGGTAAAAACACTGAAAGGGATTGAAGAACTTGTGGACGTATGGCTGCCGGATTTCAAGTACATGGATTCGGCTTTGTCAGCGAAATATTCTGATGCGAAAAATTATCCTGAAATTGCCGCTAAAGCACTTAGAGAAATGTACAGGCAAAAAGGCAGTTCATTGATTACTGATGACGATGGCGCGGCTGAACGCGGTATCCTGATCAGGCATTTGGTTTTACCGGGGCATGTTCAGAACAGCATTGATGTGCTGCGTTTTATTGCTGAAGAGATTTCGACATCGATTCACATTTCCCTGATGTCGCAGTACCACCCGACTTTTTCAGTCAATGACAAACCACCACTAAATCGCCCGCTTTACCAGGAAGAGTATTTCAGGGTGGTGGATGAATTTTACCGCTTGGGCTTCCGCAATGGGTTTATCCAGGATCTGGACAGTTACGAAAGTTATCGCCCTGATTTTGACCAGAAACATCCTTTTGAAGACTGAGATTCTGATGCAATTATTTCAAAATTACTTTCCTTACCTTTCTGATTTCTTTAGCATTGATTTCAACAAAACAAATCCCTGAATAATCTGCTACATGAAGATGAAACCTGTTTTCGCCTGTGAATAGTCGTTTTTTAGTAAAAAAGAGCAACCTGCCGAATTGATCATAAATTTTGAATTCTGCATCTGTCTGATCGGGACTTTTCACAAACAGCATTAACTGCTGCTGGTTTTGCGCACTTACGTAAAACTGATATAATTCGTTAAAAATGTCGTCAATGCCTACATTGCCTACTTTGATCATTACCTGTGCAGTATCCTGTAGCAGAGGGTATGAAGCATTGATTAAAACATAAATCAGACTATCGAATCCCACATAACCCGATGTGGGTTCATAGTTTATTATGTCATCGCTGATCAAAGCCTGACCGTGATACGGGCCTTCGATGATTTCGCTTTGAACCATCATATTTTCAGGAATGGAATCGTTTTCAAGAAAATGGATTTCAAGGCTTGTGTTTATCTGGGTCAGAGTATCATCATCCATTGCAAAAGGGTATCCATAAACGCCATTTTCACCAACCTTAATTTTTATCCAGGCAGTATCGGCAAGCTGCGGATTTTCGCTATTTACAATCCTGTAGCTCAGGCTGTCGTATCCAATATAGTCGCCCTCAGGAAAATAATCAATAAAATCTCCTGCCGCCTGCATATTTGCAACACCATGTTCCGGCTCAGTAATAATTTCTTTTGATACAGAAACATCTTCCGGAATAAAATCATTGGCCAGGAAATCGATCATAACAGCAGTATTTGCAGGTGTGACTGTATCATCATACATGGCCACCGGCGTTAGCTGATCGTTGAAGCGTTTTGTAAACTCCTGGTGAAACTGGTTGGCGATATTCAAATTGTGAATGATCAGTGTATTTTCGTCGTTGATGGATTCGGCAGAGGCCGACCAGTTGTGGCTACCGGTAACCAAAACTGCCGTTTCTGATCCCTCTTCAAAATCAGCAATCATATACTTGTGGTGAAACACCGGACCATCAGGCCAGCTGGTTCCATCAGGATTTACGTAATCCCTTACATATACACCATTGGATTTCAGATAATCGTATTCGCTACCATTGTACTCCACATAATCGATGAGCCCGGTAACATCCAGTCCCCGCTGATGTGCATCCAGCACTGCATTGCCCAATGAATTCTCTGTAAAAACCATCATACCAAATTCAACGTTGGATTGTGCCTCATTCAACACGTCCACAATTTGTCCAGTTGTTCCGTCGGAAGGAGAAAAATAGAGCTCCACCCCTACCCCGCCAATAAGGAATTTATGTGGTGTGTTATCTGTTTTTTCGGCTCCGAACCTTGCTACTGCCTCATCATACATTGGCCCGTCGGAACCCCACATTTCTTCAAATTCAAGCGTAAACGATTCTGCCAATGCCTGATCCTGAATACAGATCACATTGTTATAATCCCACCCCAAATTATTGTGGGTATGATTAAGTGAGCCTGTCATTACCCAGCAGTTCATTTCATCAGCCACATCCATCACGATGAATTTATTGTGCATAATGGCCTCGGTGTTTCCGTAAAGTACCGGAATATTTGGATTCAGGTTTTCCAATGCCGGATTCGTTCCGATATCATCCGTAATATATCTGATCTGCACTCCGCGATCGTAAGCTGCATTGATGGCCTGAACAATTTCGCCGGATTCCTGCTCATACATGGTGATATCGAGGGTTTGCTGGGCCACATCCAAAAAGGCAATTACCGAATCGGTGATACTTGCCGTCCAGGCAGCAGGTTCATTAATAGCCACATCCTGATCCACATCGTGATTAAAAAGCACCTTCATTTCTCCTGTTGACCCTGAAATCAGCGCACAGACCATCAGTTTATACTTGGTGGTATCCTCGCCGCTCACCGAAAAAGGTCGCACATAGTTTATAAGCTGGCCAAAAAACATGGGTATCTCAATTTCATGATTGATGGAATCACCCGGCGGAACAGATATAGAGCTTTGCATATCATCCGGGGATATACCAAAAAATGCTTCCGTTGTTGCCGCCACATTGGTTTTCCAGGATAAGGTAACATGATCTTCACCAACCTCCGTTTGCTCCGGCCCTTCCACAAAATAGAGGCTCTCAAGAATTTGAATATCGCTCTCATCGCGCGGCAAAATTTTGTAGTCCTCAAATGAATAATACAGCGGCCCGGTAACTGCGTATGTAATCCCCAGTTCTGCCTGATAAACAATCCCAAGATCATCTACCCTGCAAGGGCCTGATCCATCATCAAGCTCCCATTCGCCATATCCCAGATCGGGGTTGGTGCAGATGGCCGACTCAATACGAACCAAAACACCTTCCAGCGACTCATCGTTAACATCCCAGGTTCCGGACAAATAAGGCTCCGGCAGCGGATTTGCCGATGAATTGACAGTGATGTTGCTAACATTTTTGATTTCCGTAAGATCGTAATACTCGGCTACTTCACCGGTTAATGTTACATCATCTCCAACAGATACAGCCTGGCTTGTGTAAACATAAATGCCGTTCCATTCGCCGGCACCATCCTGGATAAAAAATCCGGGACCGAAAGTTGCGGTAACGATTCCACTTGTGGTTATCATCTGACCTTCGTAGGGAGAATGATCCTGCTGTCCCTGAATTTGATAAATCGTAACATTTTGCTGGGCAAAAGTTGCTACCCCAAGCAATAAACCTGTGATAATAAGTGTAATTTGTTTCATAATATTCAATTTTGCGACAAAGATAATCCATCTCGTTAAGCAAAACTTTTGTTTATTTTGCGAATTATTAAATCCATGTTTTTCAACCCAATTAAATACGACGAGCCACTTTTCAGGCCACCAAGCGAAGCCAGGTCACTGATATTTCAGATTACCACCGGATGCTCGTGGAACAAATGCGCTTTCTGCGAAATGTACACCTCAAAAAAATTCAGGATTAAGCCTGAAAATCAGATTTTTGAAGAAATAGGCGTGGCTGCACAATATTACCCCGATACCCGAAAAATCTTTCTGGCCGATGGAAATGCGATGGTTTTAAGCACAGAAAAATTGCTTAAAATTCTCAACAAATTACAATTTACATTTCCAAAACTGTCACGAATTTCAGCGTATGCCATTCCAAAAGACCTGAAAAACAAATCAGTGAATGACATGATAAAACTCAGAAAGGCCGGACTAAAACTGATTTATGTTGGCATAGAAAGTGGCGATGATGAACTGCTACAATTGATCAACAAAGGTGAAACCGGGAGTTCAACTATTGAATCGATGGTTAAAACCAGGGAAGCCGGGATAAAAAGTTCGGTGATGATTATCAATGGTTTGGGTGGATCAAAATATTCAAACCAACACGCAGAAAATTCAGCAAAGGTGATCAATGCAATTCAACCTGAATTTTTATCTACTCTGGTACTAAGTTTCCCTTACGGTATTGATCATTTCAGGGAAAGGTTTAATGGAACATTTTCGGAACTGAATATTTTGGGATTGCTGGTTGAACAACTTAATTTTATTGAAAAACTGGAACTAAAGGAAACGGTTTTCAGGAGTGACCATGCATCAAATTACCTGGTATTGAAAGGCATTTTAAACAGAGATAAAAAGGATTTGCTGGACAAGTTGAATTTTGCTGTTAAAGTACCGGAGATGGCCGGGCTGAGGGAAGAGTGGATGCGGGGGCTTTAGGAGTTGTGAGCGGTGAGCAGTGAGTTGTGAGTTGTGAATGAGAAGATTTGGCGAACAAAGCGAATGGGCGAACCGAAAATTGCAAAGAGAACGAAGCGAAAAGACGAATCAAATGACGCACTAGTGCCAATGACCATTAATGACGCGAAGCGCAGCGTAGCAAATTACACGCGTAGCGCAAATGACTACAGTTTATCACAAAACCATTTTAGATGCAGATTGTTTGTTTACAATAATTAAATATATAGCATTTTGACATTTGAAGAATTAGATTTTTACGAGGAGATACTCGATGGCATTGATGCGATTGGTTATGACAAGCCTACACCAATCCAGGAACAAGCCATACCGGTAATCATGGACC
>CAYNDN010000177.1:0-7058 GCA_964395075.1 uncultured Lentimicrobiaceae bacterium
TCGTTCCGTCCAACAAAATAGGTAAGTAAATCCATAAAAAAGGCAGTCATGAAAAATCCCAAAACTGTTTTAATCCCAAATCGTGGCCCCAGTATCTTGATACCCAGCAGCGTAAGGGGAATGTCCATGGTCAAGCCAAGTAAACCAATAGGGATACCACTGGGCCAGAAGGAGAACACACCTTCAGTAAGGTAGTGAATTACAATGGCGATACCGTAAACTCCACCCGGAACAATTTTGTAGGGATTGATAAAGAAAACAAATCCGGAAGCCATGATGAAGGTTCCGAGAATGATGAGGCTGTAAACCCTGAACCATTCTTTGGTAAACAGCTTTTCTTTTGTTACAAATGCCATGATTTTTGGTTTGAAATTTTGAAAACGGCGGCAAAAGTATATCCTTTAAAATACTGGCAATGTTAAGTTTATTGGAGGTAAGGAAATGTTATTTTCAGGGTGTGTTGAGATAAACTCTGACAGGGTTCTAAACCCTGTCAGAGTTCGGGAAGTCTACAAAAAAAGCCCGCCGGAATTTCCAACAGGCTTTTGATTTAAAACTATGAAAAACTTTACTATATCTCCTCGGTTTCTACGATTTTCGCCAAAAGGTCAGCGTAAGGAATTACGAGATATTTGTTGCCTTCGTATTCCAGTTCTGTACCTGAGAATTTTTTATAATAAACAGTGTCGCCTACCGAAATTCCGGGATTTTCAACATTGCCCACGGCAACTACTTTTGCCATTTGCGGTTTTTCTTTGGCTGTATCCGGAATGATGATACCGCCTGCTGTTTTTTGCTCTGATTTCTCCTCGTTCAGATCGAGGATCACGTTCTGGTTTAACGGTTGCAATTCTTTCATCGTTACGATATTTTTAATTTATGTTTAACAATTTATTGATTCTGGTTTTATCGAAACCCACGATGATCTCACCGTCGATTTCAGTTTGAGGCACACCCTGCTGGCCGCTTTTCCTAACCAGCTCCTCGGCCATCGACGGATCCTGCGAAACATCAATATCCGTAAACCTGATTTTATGTTTACGTAAATGTGTTTTTAATGTTGTACACCAAGAGCATGTTGGTGTGGAATAAACCGTTACACTTGGCTGGCGGGGACCGTCTCCATCTACCTCAACGTAGGCTGTGCTTTCAAAAAATGAACGGTAAAAATCGGGGTTGTTGCAGCCTTTTACCACATTTTGGTATTGGTCCTTTTCGAAAGCCAGCAACGTGGGAACACTCTTCACATGATACTTTTGGTGAATGTCGCGAACGGTTGCCACATCGGCAGTAAAAACCGTGATGTCATCATTTTCAACCTGCGAAAGATTGTCGATGGCGCAATTGCTTGTGGCAGAGCCTCTTTTGTAAAGCATGAGGTATGATTTGTCGAGATCCTTAATATTTTCGATCAGTTCGCTGTGAGATGATACTTGTTTAAATTCCATTTTATTGATTCAATTAAGTGATACTAATGCGATTTATTAAACGCGTGCAAAAGTAAATTTTCAATCAACATATCTGCATTAAAATCATTTAAAATTTGCTATGGCTGTCATCATAAAAAAAATGCCAAACCGGTTCTGCTGACATTTTGACAATGGTCAAGTAATAGAAATATTTCTATTTTTGCATGATATCCAAAAATATTTTTCTGATAAATGAAGTTTAACCAATTACACAGGCTGATACAAAGAAATGGCTGGCAAATTAAAAGACAGCGGGGAAGTCATGTAATTTACCAAAAAGAAGGTAGAATCTATCCTGTACCTAACCATGGGGCAAAAGAAGTTTCAAAGCCTCTGGAACTTAAAATAAAGAAAGAGATGGATTTACAATAATTAAAATTATCCCAAAACAATTTAGGACAATGAAAACTATACTTGCAACAATAAGCAGATCAAGTGACGGATTCTATAGCATTCAGTGTGTTGAAGAAATTTTCTCTGGTGGTGGCAATACACCTCAGGAAGCGAAAGATGACTTGATTGAGCAAATGACTTTCTTTAAAGAAACAGCAATAGAAGATGGCTTAGAATATCCAGTATTTTTAGATGAGGATTATAACATCAAATATGAGTTTGATGCACAAAGCCTGCTGGAATATTATTCAGGAATACTGAGTTTATCAGGGCTCGAAAAGATCACAGGAATTCATCAGAAGCAGCTATGGGCATACCTTAATAACAAATCGAAACCCCGTAGAAAGCAAGTGGAGCGCATCCAAAAAGGATTGCATGATCTCGGTAAGGAATTAACGGCGATCTCACTTTGAAATCATCCGGGAACAAGACATAGTGGCGTATTTTCCTTTTTTTATGAATAGTCTCCGCAAGAAAATCACAAATTCGATTTTCAACAGTTTGTTTACCCCAACTCCAACTTGGACAAGCCAAAACCAAAAAGGGGGGGGGGGTAACTTTTAAAGCACAGACCTCCTAACCTGTTGTAAAAGTTATTGTTGCAAAATTTGAGATTTCCCCCTTCAACATTATCCCGATGGACGGGATAAACTGTTTGAGTTGTGTCGGCGGTACTAGTGAAATCGTTTTTGAAAGAAATATTAGATTCCTCCCTTCGGTACTAATGACATCTTTTCAAAAAAGAACAAACAGATTCCTCTCCCACATGCGCGGGATCGGAATGACAAGGGTTTGCGGGGTGTTTGGGGGCAAAAAAAAGACCTATAACACGGCCTCAGAGAGAAATTCGACAAACTTTGCATGAAACCTTTTTTTAGTGCCCCTCATAAACTAACTCGATGCCAGACAGACTTTCATTCAGGAACTTCCATTCAGGATTAAATTTATTGATAAGCTCATTTTTCTTTTTCCTGTTCCATTTTTTAATTTGCTTTTCTCTCGAAATTGCCAAACGAACATCGGGATAATGTTCATAAAAAACCAAATATTTACATTTGTATTTTTTAGTAAATCCTTCTACCAGACCATGGTAATGCTCCATGATTCTTTTGGATAACCTACTTGTTATCCCAACATAAACAACTGTTCTGTTTTTATTTGTTACAATGTAAACAAAATAATTATGTTTTTTCATTGCTTATGATTGTCAGTGAAAATATCAAAAATGACAGGTAAAAATAGCAAATTGTATTTATTTAAAAACAGATTCCTCCATCGCTGCCTGCACTGGCAATGACAACTATCCTTCACCCAATCACGTTTAAGCGTGGAACAGATTCCTCCATCGCTGCGCTCAGTCGGAATGACATGCCAGGTAATGATTGTGCGGGAGGGGGAAAGGTCATTTCGACCGTAGGGAGAAATCTATTATTTACGACAAGGCATTCTACGAAACTACTTTTTTAATTAATTGAAAATCAGCATCAAGTCAGGAGGTCTGAGAATAGAATACAGAATCATTGAAAGGTACTGATAATTTTAATTTATCTTTGAATTAATGAAAAAGATAAAAGCAATTATAGGAAGGACATCTGACGGATTTTACAGCATTCATTGCGTTGATGAAATGTTTTCGGGAGGAGGCAACACTCCCCAGGAAGCAAAGAATGACATCATGGAGCAAATGTATTTTTTAAAAGAAACCGCTCAGCGTGAAGGGTTGGATTATCCTCAGTTTCTGAACGGGGAATTTGAAATTGATATACAAAGCTAACTGGAATATTATTCAGGAATACTGAGTTTGTCAGGGCTTGAAAAGAACACCGGAATTCATCAAAAAAAACCTTCCCCGCTCAATCCAGCAACTGCAAGCCCTCGGTGGCTGATTCGTCACCGGGACGGATAAGCTGTGCCTTTTTAAAAAGCACCTCCGCCTCCCGTAGTTTGCCCAGCTTAAAATGCGTCCAGGCATACATGATGGTGCTGTCGTAGTCGAAAGGATACAGGTTGACCACCTTTTCAAAATATTTAAGCGCTTTCTGAAAATCTTCGCTACCGTAATAAATCATGCCCAGGCGGTAGTTTGCCAGGGTGTTCATGGGATCGATCTCCAGTATCTTTTCATACTGCGTTTTTACGATGCCCCAGTTTCCCAAAGCCGACAAGGGATAAACATATCCAAAACGTGCTTCGATGGCGAAGGGGCTCAGCGAAACGGCCCGCTCGTAGTATGCCGATGATTCAGTGAAGTTACCATTAGAGTAATTCAACCAACCAAGCCTCAGGTTTATCGCATAGGAATCCTCGGCATAATGCTCCTTCAATTTTTTAATGGCATCATCATACTCACCATCGGCTTCCAGCGCATAGCTTATTTTAAATGCCTCCATCAATGGCTTAAAATCCTGAGCCCGGATTGAAGCAGCGGTAAGCAACAAAAACAACAATGCAAATGATCTGAGGTTTTTTACAATTTCCATTTCAGGCCTCCAATTATAGTGATGTATCCAAACGTTTTATCAAGCTCTTGAGTGGTGCTATAGTCATTATTGTACCAGTATTTTGTAACGCGTTCCATGTATCTGCCTCTTAACGAAAACTCGAGATGTTTACTTATGTCGATAGTGACATTTCCTTCAATTTTGTAGTTTATTTTATCAGCCGTATTATAAATGGTGAAGCCCAGCCGCTCATTGTAATCCTTTAGGTTTCCCATGGTGACCTCAGTTTCAAGCCATAGCTTCGGCAATAATTTTATGCCAATCATCTGGTGAAAAATAAAATCATCACGGTTCTGCTTATCCCAAACCATGAATACACCGGTTTCGGAATACAAGTGGAGGTTTCCAAACGGGAAAGCATAAAACAACATTCCGGCCTGGCTGGTTTTGGTTCGTGTAAAATCGCCAATGGAAGCCATCCCCTCAACAGCAAACAGGCCAAAATCCTTTCGCAAGGCCAATGAAAAAAGCGATTCCTTTTCCACACTTTTTGAAGTGTCCGCTGACAAATAATACAGTGTGGAATCATAACTATCTTTTAGATCGCTGAAATTTGTCCACAAAAGATGCCATGCTGCTGCAACCCTGATGCCGGAGGGAATTGCAAGTGCAAGGTTGCCATAATATTCATGCTGATAGACTTTACCCTGATAATCCGGCCAAGCCGTACCGAGATAGTTTACTTTTTGTGTAAAATCAGCGGTTACATAATTATAGCCCTGATAGGTAGTGATGGAAGGATGCAACCGAAACTTTATTCCGGTATGGGTATAATACAACCGATTGTACAAATAACTTTTACTGTAAATCGAATCCGTATTTACTATCCTGTCAGCCCACCAATCCTCCAGGCCGTCATTCAGGCCAAGGCCGGGGCCGGTTTCTATATAAACCAGCTCTACAGGATTTTTTTGGTTGATACCGATTTTCGTTTTTCTTTCAGCGGAAAGTAAATCAGCAATTCGTCCGGCATCATAATCCCTGCCCGAGAATTTATAGCTGTAAAACAAATATTCGATGGTTGCTTGAGAAATTGGGTTGAGATGCCGGGCAGCCTCAAAATATGTAATGGCTTTTCGGTAATTTTCAGATTCAAAATATGCAATACCTACCCGCATCTGCATGTAATAATGATCGATGCCTGAATCAATAGCTTTTCTGCCTTCATCAATCAATTCGTTCCACCGGGCTTCGTTGTAAAATGCAAGCGTGAGGCTATCCGCTTTTTGGAAGTTAACAGGTTTCTGCGCAAACACAACCTGACCCAGGGCAAAAAAGCACAAAATCAACAGCAGGATTTCCTTTTTTAATTTTTTCATACTACGATTTGATCTCCTTTGCCTCAATACTCAAATGCTTGGATTCAACATGCATTTTGCTAATAAGGCCATCCTCAATTAAAAAATTGAAACTGAAATTATTGCTCCTGTTTTTAGCATATTGCAGCCTGGCTTCCGACTTTAAAACAATGCTGCTTTCACTCAGGTCGTCGGTCATATCCACATAAACCATTTTAAAATCAGCATGCATAAAAATATAGAATGGGGCAATAAAATCCTGCATAATGCGCTGAAAGCTATGCTTTAAAACATCAACCGGAAATTTATCGCGTACCACCAAATGCTTATTGTAAGCCATTGAAATTTTATAGGCACCGAGGTAGAAAAAATAAAGCAGGGTGTTTTTTTCGCCGGCAAACCGGGTAAAATAAAACAGCCGTCCATCATTCTTAAACCAGGCCGTAGCATCTTTATCCCTGCATTTCAAATAGGTGTTGTTATAGATGTCGGCCAGCACTTCCCATTCTTCATTAACTAATTCTCCGCCATTCATTGCATACTCAAAGTTAATGGATTGCCCGGGCACAAAATTAAAGACCTTATAAAGGGTATCGTTTTTACCAATATTAGAAACTATCTCACCCTTTAAGGGTCTGTCAAAAGATTTTAAATCATATCCATTGGCAGTTTTTACAAGGTAATCAGAAAGGGCATAATCCGTTGTTTTTGAACCAATGAAAGGATCTTTCTGAATTTGAAAATGAATATGCGGATAGGGTGATCTGCCTGAGTTTCCAACTTTTGCAAGCAGATTTCCTTTATTAACCTCATTTCCGGTTTCCACTTCAAAGCTTCCTTGCTTTAAATGCGAAATTTTTGAATAAAGATGTTCCCCATGTTTGATGATTATTGTGTTACCCCAGTTATTTTTTAGGTTCACATCGCCAACGGGATTATCCTCCAATCCATCCAGAATTTCCTGAACAATGCCATCAGCCGGAGCAATCACAGGTTGGTTATAGCAATGATAATCAGTAAGCATTAGCCCCTCTCCGGCATAAGATTTACCATGCTCATCCAAAATCTCAAAATCCCAGGCGTGGCACCATTCGGCTTTGTGCGTATGTTTGCCATTATGAGCCTGTGTTACATTCCACTCGCCCCAGAAAGGCAGTGTGATTAAGGTGTTTTGAGCAAATACATCAAACCGGCTTTTATAATTTTGCTGGGCATAAAGGTTCTTCTCCGGAGAATATTGTTGAACCGCTACAAGTTCGGGCTTACTGAAATTACGCTCCCTAAAACTCAATACATACACAAACATCACTACAATGATGTTGAATGCCAAACTGTAAATGGAGAGTTGCAAATTGATGAAGAAAGCAGATGTTGAAGTGATGATAATCGAAGTTATG
>CAYNDN010000177.1:7068-8950 GCA_964395075.1 uncultured Lentimicrobiaceae bacterium
TTTGATGGAACCAGAAAAAACCCGCCGATGGCAATGGCTGTTAAAATGTAGTTAAACCCGATATAATCGTAGCTGAGTTCCCCGAAATTTGCACCGATGAATAAATAATAAAAATAGGCCGAAAAAAAACCTAACAACGAAAGCAGGAAAGCAATACGTGAATAAATAATTAAGCCTACTGCAATTAAGAAACCTGCCAGCAGGTGATACTGAAAAAATATAGCGCCGAGTGATTGAAAATAAATCAGAATGCTGTCGTGGATCGGGAGATTATTCATCCAGTGATAGGCCTCAACCAAAAATGTCCCGCCGTAATCATACATGTCGTTGATCATGTAAAGGCCACGATCACTCACTTCAAGTGATGTAAACTTACGTGCGGCAAGGCTTACCATCCAAATCCCGAAAATAAAAGGCCAGGCCAGGTAGGGTAAGCCATATTTACCGAAGTGGTTTTCGAGCCAGATGGTGATGAAGAGGGTAAATATTACAGCAAACACCAATAAGATAAAAAAGGCAATCCCCGGCTGATAGTAAATACCCAGCCCCAGACCTACCAAAAGGCTGTTGAACCCATAATATCCCTGGTTAACTTTATAACGGTTAAAGCCTATAGCGAGGGCAAGTGCGTTCACTGCAATTACTGAAAACAAACCCGAAAGTCCGGCCAGCCAATCGAAAAAAGAAACTGCCAATAAAATGAGGGCAAACCACTTATTTTTTGAAAAGAAAATCTGGGAATAACTATTCAGCATTCCTTCAAAAAAACCTATGAATTGCTTTTCGTTGGGCAACGTGATTTATCTTTTATGGTGCACACAGTTTTTCCGGTTCCAAATGTACGCATCTGAAACTATACTGTTAATAAAAACAGACATTTTCAGGCTCACTTTTCAAATTCCTTCAGATGATCCGGTAATTTTTCCTGGCTTTTAAAGGTTTCCATGGTTTCTGATTCACGGATCACATGAATCCGGCTTTCAGTGTCAATCAAAACAATTTTAGGGCGAAGTGTTATGAACTGCATCCATTGGGTCATGTTGTAAGCACCCACATGATGTATAACAAAATGATCACCCTTGTTGAGCAGTGGCAATAATGCATTGTCGCGCACCACATCAATGTTCATGCACAACGGGCCATAGAGGGTGGTTGTTTCGGAAAACTGGGTAAACTCCTGTGCCGGAGAAATCTTATGGTCGTACCAGTAAGCAGTAAAAAGCAGGTTTACACCAATATCGATGATTGTGGTTCGCTTTCCTGACGCCGAGCGTTTATTTGAGATAACTGTGCCCAGCAAAAATCCGGCTTCATCAATCATTGCTCTTCCGGTTTCAAGGATAAGCAGAGGCAGGCTGTCAGGTGAAAATTTAGCATTGAGCAGGGCAGTGGAAATGGCCTCGGCAAAATCGGCAAATCCGGGATTAATATCACGGCCAGGCAGATAAGAACCTTTCAGTGTGTTTTTTGAAGGAAATCCACCACCCATATCGATGTATTTCACTTCGTGGCCATATTTCACTTTCAGGCCGTTGGCCAGGTCGGCGAGTTTTGTTGCGGCTATGCCATAGGCTTTGGCGTTCAGCATAAATGTTCCGATGTGGCAGTGAAGTCCCACCAAATCCATTTTTCCGGAAGCCATGATTTTATTCAAAGCATCCCAGGCCTGGCCGTTTTCGTAGTTAAAGCCAAACCTGTCCCAAAGTGGATAGGTGCCGGTATCCATGTTCACCCTGATGGCCACACGCGGCCGTTTTCCAAGTGTTTCGGTAAGGTTTATAATGGTATAGAGTTCATCCAGGTGATCGATGTGGATCAGAGATTCATTTTCGATAGCCATCACCAGATCTTCTTCGGTTTTGTCGGGGCCGTTAAAAATAAT
>CAYNDN010000178.1:0-8942 GCA_964395075.1 uncultured Lentimicrobiaceae bacterium
ATTATTCCTCCCTCAATTATAAAGATGCTCTTTCTGCATCGGGAAACCGGGGAGTTACCAAAACTTACCCGCACACACCGGGCATAGATGCCGCAGGAATTGTTGAGGAAAGCAACACTGAAAAGTTTATAGCCGGTGATGAAGTGATTGTGACAAGCTACGATCTGGGCATGAACACATCCGGTGGTTTCGGTCAGTACATCCGCGTTCCTGCCGGATGGGCAGTGAAACTTCCAAAAGGATTATCCTTAAAAGAGAGTATGGCACTCGGCACGGCTGGTTTTACGGCCGGTATGGCTGTGGCCGAAATTGAAAAGGACATCAACCCGGATGCCGGCGAAATCCTGGTTTCCGGAGCCACCGGAGGCGTGGGAAGCATGGCCGTTTCCATACTGGCAAAACTGGGATATGAAGTTGTTGCAGTAACCGGAAAAGAAAGTGCCCACGACTACCTGAAAAAGCTGGGTGCATCAAAAATCCTGTCGCGTGAGCAGGCGCTGGAGAAAAAAGAGCGTCCCATCCTGAAACCGCAATGGGCCGGCACAGTGGATACTATTGGGGGCGAGATTTTGGCAAATACCCTTAAAGCGACAAAAATAAACGGCGTGGTAACCGCATGCGGAAACGTGGCATCACCACAACTTCCTGTCAATGTTTTTCCATTTATCCTGCGGGGCGTTAAACTTATCGGTATCGATTCACAAAACTGTGAAATGCCACATCGGGTAGCAATCTGGAAAAAGCTGGCCATAGAATGGAAGCCCGAGCAATTATTTGAAATGGCACGGCAAATTAATTTGAGCGATCTACCCCATGAGATCGATCAAATTTTAAAAGGAAAAATGCAAGGCAGGGTTTTTGTTAAATTGTAGTGCATTAACCGGCGTTCTTTTAATTGTGCCTTGATTTTATTTGCTTAATCAACTTTGTCAATT
The DNA here is from genome assembly GCA_964395075.1 of uncultured Lentimicrobiaceae bacterium. Lineage (GTDB taxonomy): Bacteria > Bacteroidota > Bacteroidia > Bacteroidales > 4484-276 > SABY01. The sequence goes on from CAYNDN010000178.1 coordinate 936, forward strand.
CCCGGGCCTTATTCCCCCAATCACGCTGTTTATAGCAGTTCCTGTTGGCCCTTCCCATTATTATGTGCGGGTGAACATTCACTGTTTGATGCATTATTTTGCTATTGGGAGTGGATTCCGAATCGGGATTGTTTTTCCAAGATTGAAACAAATAATCTTCTTGCAAATTCTCAGACCCTATTATTAACAAAAAAAGTAATATGAAAAAAGAGCTACTACCTCTCATCCTGGTATTGATTGTTGCATTTGTTACTTTAAACGTTAGCGGACAGATGGTGCACATTACCAACCCAACAAATGGAGATGAATTTGAAATTCCTGCAGTTATAAACCTTGCTGCTGAAGTGGATGGGGTAATCCCCGGAGAACCCGCCCATCTGAAGGTAATCAACAATCAGCCGGGTTACAGAAAATTAAAGCTTGGAAACAATCCGGATATCCTTTATAGCCCAAGGGTTAATGTGGTTGGACCGGGAAATGACAAAGTTGAAATTACCCTAAAAGACTATTCCGGCAATGCTGAATGGTCAAAAATCCGGTTTCGGCCAACAGCCAAAGGGTTTTTAAATCTTTCATCCTATATCACGGATGCAGGCGGTAACGCTGACGATTGGACTACCATTACGATTCCACTTGCTGATTTCGATGAATCCATCGATTTTACGGCTGTCAATTTTATCGAATTCCCTTACAGTGCGGATGCTGATCCGTTTGATCTGGGTGTAAGCGAAATAAAATTTACAGGCAGTTCAGCACCTTATATTTGGTTTGGACAAAACAAAAACGATAACATTCATGACGGATTTAACGGCCCCGGCCAACTTTTTGCCGTAGTCGATCTTGGCACCGAACCTGTCAGCAACGTGGAGAAAGTTATCTTCAACCTCAACGGCCAGCCCATTGGAGAGGACAGCGACTTCCCCTTTTCTTTCCTGCACGGATTTCAACAGGCAGGCAGCTATTCCATTACTGCCGAGGCACTTTATCTGGATGAAACCACGTCACAATCCGAGCCTTCAACAATTCTTTTGATCGAACCACCGGTGGTTGATCTTGGTATAAGCATCAACTCACCCCAGCAAAACCAGGTTTCCGAAGCCCCGGCTGACCTAATTATTGATGCAACTGTTTCAGGCATTGACCCGCTGCCAAAGCCCTACATACATTTAAACAATGAATTAGACGGGTATCGAAAATTAAAATTAGGCTACAATGCAGGTAGCATTTATGGCCCAAAAGTTAACCCCATTGCAGCCGGAAACGACACACTGGAGATATATCTGTCGGACCAGTATGGTAACGCCAACTGGAGCAAAATCAGAATCAGGCCATCGGCAACCGGCACCCTGAACCTGCAGGAGTATGTTACTGCTGCCGGAGGGATAGGCCCTGATGGAAACCTGATTAAAATTCCCCTTTCCGACTTTGACCCATCCATAGATTTTTCAAACATTGCCTTTTTTGAGTTCCCTTACAGTGCCAATGCCGGAAACTTTGACCTGAACATTTATTCGGTGAAATTTACAGGTGGCCAGCAGGATTTTGTTTGGTTTGGCGATGATAAAACCAATAACGCCCACGATGGGAATGGCGGCCCCGGACAGCTTGTGGCTGAAACCATTATCCCGGTGCCTCCTGAGGAGTACATTAGTAAAGTGGAGTTTTTTCAGAACGACGTGTTTATTGCTGAGAAGTCCTTCCCGCCTTTCAATTTTAAAGTACAATCGGCACAGGAAGGGATTTACAATATGATGGCCGCGGTGGTCACAAACCAGGGAAACATTGCAATCTCCGACTACATAACGCTGGAAGTTATCCCACCGGCAGTGCAGTACTCTGAACTTGAGATTGAACTTATAAGCCCGCAGGATCAGTTAACGCTGCCTGCACCGGCACAGATCAGCATCGAAGCCCTGGTTGAAGGAATGATTGAACCGGAACCGGCGCACATGCTGGTTTCGAATACACAAACCGGGTACAGAAAAGTGAAGGTTGGAAACAATCCCACAAGTATTTACAGTCCGAAAGTGGGTGTGATAAACGGAGGAAATACAACCCTTGAAATCACGATGAAGAAATTCTGTAATCAGGTCAATTGGAACAAAATCCGCATACGCCCACAGGCAAAGGGGGTAATGGTTTTAGCACCTTATGTTGATGCAACCGGAAGTGATTTCAGCGATTGGACAACCATCAGTATTCCGCTTGCAGATTTTGATCCGACAATCGATTTTAATGAGATTGCCTATTTCGAATTTCCATACAGTGCTGATGCCGGGTTTTTCGAGATTGGTATTCAAAAAATTGAAATTACCGGTGGCCCCAATCCTTATTTATGGTTTGGCGATGGCAAGCTGGATAATGCCCACAACGGTGATGGAGGTGCAGGAGCATTGGTAGCCACAATCATGGAAGCCTCACAGGATATCCTGGATGTTCAAATGGTGGAATTTTTTATGGATGGAACGAAAATTTTTGAATCTGCTTCCTCACCATTTAAATCTGACCTCATTATTGATGAGCCCGGTAGTTATGAAATCTACGCCCAAGTAACTGATACCGAAGGGCTGTTTTCATTTTCTGATACGGCAATCATTTCTGTCGAAGAATTTACACCTGACCAGGGAATTACGCTCACAATACAGCTTGATGACATTCCTGAAAATCTGACCGTATCAAAAGCAAAACTGAAATACAACAAGGATTTCGCATACAGCTTTACGCTTGACGACGGCAGGATTGACGCCTACACCTATGCCTTCCAAATGTTTAATGGAGGTTATATTGAAGCCAATTCAACATACTACCCCGGCTTGTTCTACACGGATGGCTGTGGAAATGATGTTCCGTTCAGGGGTGCTCTGGCATGGAATTCGGTAAACTCAAATTACCAGGACCTGCACATCAATACCCCGGATTATATCACCTGGACGCAATTGGGTGAAATGTATGAAGCAGGTTGGGATGTTTTAAACCACAGTTATTCTCATGCCGCCTACGGTAATATAGATTACAATTTTGAGATCACCCAAAACAGGGACTATGTAAACCAAATGGCCGGAATCGACATGGCGCATTTTGTTCCGCCCAGTGGCGATGCCAACTACATTCAGCCCGCTTTTGATTTGGGCAACAAAGTAAATTATTCAAAACATGGATGCTACCTCGGGTTGATGAATGGCCTGCCAATAGATGACCCGATCAACTTTGAAGATTTGCGTATTTACCGCAAAATGATTTATGATGATGACTTTACCCCGGATAATGTGAGCCGATATCTGGATGATGTTGCCGGTTGGAGCACAAACGGAAACCATTACTGGTGGACGGAGTTTACCCATCGTGTAAGGTATGAGCAAACCGGAGCCAGCCTGGTTTTCCCAACCTTTGAATATTATATGAATTACATTGAGCAAACTTACGGTAAGCATGGTTCGGACAGGATTTGGATGGCACCGGTGCAAGAAGTGTATGAATACCTGCTGGCCAGGGATAAATGCGAAATTGCTCATGTTGTTGATGGAAACGAACTGAAAGTATTCATCAGCAATGCGGTTTTACCTAACGACCTGAGAAATTACTTCCTGACACTTGTGGTTGAATCCGATGCAGGATTCTCCACCACAGAAATTGAAGGTGGAGAGGTGGTTTCGTTTAATGGAACGGCTGATAAAAAGCTTGTGAATATTTCATGGCATGGCACTGAAACCCTGAAGGCAGGAATGAATGTGGCTGAAGATTTTACCGGAGAATCGGAATTTAACCCACAAATTACGGATCAGGATTTAGAGGTTTATCCCAACCCGGTAGCAGGAAATTCAATCAACTTTGTTTGGAGCACAGATGAGAAACAAGCGGCAAAAATACACCTGATTGATTTATTGGGAAAAACCATCATAGATGAAAACATAATCCTTGATGAAGGCAGGAGGGAGTACAACATTTCGCTGGAGCATAAGGCTGGTCCGGGCATTTATTTTATCCGGTTACTTCAGGCTGATGGAAACAGCATAACCACAAAAGTTATTATTGAGTAATCAATTTACTTTTTAATATTTCACCTTAACCCGCGTATTGATTTTTTCGTCGATTAAATCAGACAGAAAATGGGTAGTGGTGATGGTTCGGCTATCTGATGAGGTTTTATAATCACCCGTGGGTTTTATCCGCCTGATGTTGTTTGGCATCTGATAAACCGATTTCACCTCCACCAGGTCGAAAAGGGCTTCATCGGGCAGGTTTTGCTCTTCCTGTTTTAAAAACATGAGCAGCCATCTGGTAGTGTTGTTCCGCACAAATTTGTTGGATTTGATCTTGTAAATATTGGGCTGAAAAAATCCTTTCTCAACCTCTCCAACTGCATATAGAGCTTTGTTCAGGCTTTTATCGTCATCAAAATCAAACGAAAGTTCAATGCGTCCTTTTCTCATATTGTCAGCAAACTGCACATTGCTTATGCCGTCGCTGGATTTTAAAATCCGCACGGCCTGAGCAATATCACCAATTATGTCATCATTTATTTCAAAATCTGCATACTGCCCAATCAATGCAAGTATCGGGTTGCTGTTTCCCAAACTAACCGAAAGCGACATGCTTCCCGACCGGTCATTGTTCACGGTTACTTTTTCGGTGATTTCGATGCAACTCTGGAATAGTACCCCAATTGCAACGATGATGATAAAGTGGGTTTTTCGAAGATTTCTCAAGACAGAAATTTTTTTTTTTGATTGGGATAACGATTGAACCTCAAAAACATTACACATGTTAAAGTGAATGCAAGACCTAATCGGAGTGTTTGTTTTTTATTTTGTGGGCTATGGCGAGTATTTCGGTAAAACTTTCAAACCTCAATTCATCTGTTGCATAAAATAAATCTTCGGCAAAACCAACCAATTCATGAGACTCAGGAAACCGCAGGTAGTCAGGATCCAAAGCGTTTTTCGAAATCCGTATCCTGTCCAGGGCATCAGCATCTTTTAATAAAGCAACGGTTTTGTAACTGCTATGCAAAACATCAATTTCATCATGAATTGAATGGTTGTGTACTGCAAGGCCGATATCCCGGAGTCCCGAATTATCAACACCCTCAGAAAAGAACAACTCCCGGAATTGAGGTAATTTATGTTGCGCTGCCCATGCACCGTGTTGCACACAGTATCCATCATGCTTACGTGCCATATCGTGGATAAAAGCGCCACAAAAAGCAAGTAATATTTCACGGTTCAGCCCTGCCAGTTCTCCAATCTGCAATACATGCACCATCACCCGGTAGGTGTGTTTAATGCCATGCCTGCTACTGTGATTATCGAAAAAGGATTCGATAAGGTTAAATTTATGGAGATTGATGAGGTGCATGCATTGATAAAAAATAAAACGGAATAGGGCAAAGATAGGACTAATCCATATTTCTTGAGGAAGCCCAGAAAATAATGAGGATGATCACCATCAAAGCTATGTTGATCCAATCATAGGATTTCAAAACAATGACCAGGGTAAAAATTACGGCCAATTGAGGGAAAGCAAAAAAGTAGAAACCCTTCTTTTTAAAATTCCAAAGCAATATCAATCCATAAAAAGAAAGCCCCATGATAAACACTGCCGACAGGTTAATGAGAAAGGATACAGTGGCGGAAATGTAAACCTGTTTGTAATACTGTTGCAAGGTGTCGCGCACCAGTTCCGGATAAAACAATCCGCCCAGTAAAACAATCAGTACCATTCCGGTGTAAACGAAAGTAAAAATCAAAAGCACAGACAAACCCAGGTTTCTTCGTCTTTCTTTTAATTCCTCCTGATTTGGTTTTTCATCACGGTTCTCCGGGGATGGTATGGATGGATTCTGTTCTTTCATTTTATGTTATCAGGCAAACAAACGGTAAAAACGAGCATATAATATGATGAAGGCAGCCGTTAACATCCATTCAAAAAATGAAATCGGGAATCCTTCAATATAAACAAGGGGCAACAACGCAATCATAATCTGTGCTCCGGTGTAAAAATGGAAGCCTGCTTTTCGCATTCTCCACATCAGGCTTACACCAACAAGCGAAAGAAAATAGAGTATGAAACCGGCAAAATAGAAATTCCGGCCTGCTTTGATAAATAATTCCATGCCGGGAAACATGGTTTCAGACTCTGCCAGCAAAGGCATTACCTCGTGGTAGGTTGACCAGACAGAAAAGAAAGCAACGCTGGCAAATCCACTGCCAATATAGCTCAGTACACATAAAATGGTGAGCATTTGAGGCCTGGCTGGCGGTGCTGGACGATTTTCTGATTCCTGTTGCATTACTAATTTATGTATTTGGTCAGGCTTTTAGCGGTAGGCATTCAGGTACATTTTACGGCGTTCAACCAAATCGCGTAATTCGATGGCCATAAGGTGGTTTACTTCTTCGGCTATGGGATAAATATATTTGACAGTCTGATCTAAGTAGTTGGCCATTTTTTCCTGGATCATAATATCGAGATGCAGATCGGTGATGTTACTAATCCTGTCGGCAACCTTTAGAATTTTGGCATTATCAGAGCCATGTTTCATCACCTGCTCAAGGTATTCAATTTTGGTTTGACCGGGCCTGCGGGTTACTTCTTCAACCAGAGCCACAACAGCTCCACCATGTTCGTCAACATGCCTGATATCATTTCGGTCAGTATCAGGAACGTCTTCAAACAGATCATGAATCAAAGCAGCTTTTAGCAAAACATGGTCGGTGTAATGATAATCTATCAGGATGGTGAAAGTAGCCATCATGTGTCGGAATTGATTACCACCTACTTTACGGGCTATCCCAATCAGGGCAGTTGCTTTTTGAATGTAAGGTGCTGCTACAAGCGTAACAAGTGCATGTTTTTCCCAATCTTTCATAATGTTGTGTTATTGAAAATAAACCACTTTGCCTGAAAATGGTTTATTCCGGTTTTGATTGATATCGCAATTAACGGAAGACAATTATTCCAGTGATCCGATTTCTTTTTCCACCTTCTCCAAAATCTCGCATGACTTCACCAATGCTTTCATGCTGTTGTGATCATCATAAAGCGGACGGTCAACATCGAGGAAGTCCACGTATTTTCTAACAATCTCTTTTGCTTTTGTTGTTCCCTTTCCAAACCTGTATTCCCTGAAATCCAGTGCCTGAGCCGCAGCCATAAATTCAATACCCAGAATTCCGTAGGCATTATCCAGAATCTGAAAATTTTTAATGGCCGTGTTCATGCCCATCGAAACAAAGTCTTCCTGGTCGGCAGCCGCCGGAATAGATTGGACTGAAGCAGGGGCACTCAGGATGCGTTGTTCAACAATTTGCATATCGGCGGTATACTGGCTCAGCATCAATCCTGAAAACATGCCGGCTCCTTTGGTAAGGAAGGCTGGTAAGCCCACGCTTAACGCAGGGTTGTTCAGGCGGTTCATCCGGCGTTCCGAAAGCACACTCACCATGGTGATGGCAGCTCCGGCCATATCCATTGGAAGAGAAACCGGTGTTCCCTGGAAATTAGCACCCGAAAGCTGCAAATTCTCATCAGGAAAAAAGATTGGGTTATCGCCAACACCATTCAATTCTACTTCAACCTGCGAACGGGCATAATCCATTGCATCGTGCGCTGCACCAATTACCTGCGGTGTGGAGCGCATGGAGTAAGCATCCTGAACCTTGCAGGCTATCTTACATTCGTCCAGGTCACCACCTGAAACCATTTTTTTGATGGCAGCAGCACTTCTGACCGCACCGCTAAATCCGCGCACTTCATGAATCTTGCTGTTGTATGGCTTCATGTTTGCCTTCAACGCTTCCAATGACATGGACGCTGCAATTTCGGCCTGTTTAAGCCAGTTGTTGGCATCATACAAAAACAGGGCACTCATAGCAGTTAATACATTCGAACCGTTGATCGTTCCAAGTCCATCACGTGCATGCAACCCCGGAATTTCAATTCCTGCCCTGTTCATGGCTTCTTTGCCTTCGTATAATTCTCCTTCAAAATAGGCCCTTCCTTCGCCCA
>CAYNDN010000179.1:0-610 GCA_964395075.1 uncultured Lentimicrobiaceae bacterium
TTTCTGGATCATGCCATAATATTGATCTAATAAAAATCCTTGCGGATTTTAGGTATTTTATTAATAGCTATTTATTATTCCGAAAATTCATACCGAAATTTTGGGAGCATTAATTTCTTTCCATAAAGTAGGCATTGCATATAAATTTCCATCACAACCCCTCTCCCGACATCTATCACAACCTACAGGGAAAGTCCCTCGCTGATAGCGTTTTAGATTTAGAGGGATGAGTACACATAGGTGAACTTATTAACGAGCTCTCGTTAGTAAGTGATCAAATATTTGTATTTTTGATATTTAATCGCAAAAACCAACAAAATGAAAACCCAGAACGAATTCACAGTATCGGGAAAAATTGTTGACCTGAAAGCAGGCAGAATCTTTCCGGGCATTGTAACAGTGAAAAACGACAGCATCGTTTCAGTTGAACCAGCCCATAACGTAGATGATCAGTATATTCTCCCCGGGCTTATCGATGCACACGTACACATCGAAAGCAGCATGCTGATACCATCGGAATTTGCAAGGCTCGCATCGGTACACGGAACAGTGGCCACAGTTTCTGACCCCCACGAAATTGCCAATGTGCTTGGAATTGATGGGATCAGAT
>CAYNDN010000179.1:620-8895 GCA_964395075.1 uncultured Lentimicrobiaceae bacterium
AAAAGTGCCTTTCAAATTTTATTTTGGAGCTTCATCGTGCGTGCCGGCAACCGGTTTCGAAACTTCGGGAGCTAAAATTGATGCCGGGCAACTTGATGAGCTTTTAAAGTCTCCGGAAATAAAATATATGTCGGAGATGATGAATTTTCCGGGTGTTTTGTTCCAGGATAAGGAGGTGATGGCAAAAATTGCTGTGGCCAAAAAATACAACAAACCTATCGATGGGCATGCCCCGGGACTGAAAGGTGAGGATGCCCAAAAATACATTTCGTCCGGTATCACCACCGACCATGAATGTTTTACCATGGAAGAAGCCCTGGATAAAATAAAATACGGTATGAAAATACAGATCAGGGAAGGTAGTGCCGCCAAGAATTTTGAAGATTTGGTTGATTTGCTCAAAACCCATCCTGATCAGGTGCTTTTCTGTTCGGACGATAAACATCCCAACGACCTGATCAAAGCCCACATCAACCAGTTGGTGAAGCGATCTATTGCCAAAGGTTATGATCCATTGGTTGTGCTAAAAAGTTGCATCATGAACCCCATCGAACATTACAACCTCGATGTTGGTATTTTGCAACCCGGCGACGATGCCGATTTTATTGTGGTTGACAATTTGGAGGATTTTAATGTTTTGGAAACCTGGATTCAGGGAATACTGGTTGCCAAAAATGGTAAAACACTGATCGAAACAGTGAGGGAAACTGAACCCAATATTTTTAAGGCCGAAAAAATCAACCCTGAAGATATCCTTATAAATGCCATATCTGAAAAAATACAGGTGATCAAGGCACTTGATGGCCAGCTGATAACTGAAAAAATGGTTGTGGATGCGAAAATTAAAGATGATAAATTTGTTTCGGATACGGATCACGATATCCTGAAAATGATGGTGATGAACCGCTACAGGAAAGCCGATCCAGCCATCGCCTTTATCCAGGGTTTTGGGTTCAAATCAGGTGCCATAGCATCTACGGTTGCCCACGACAGCCACAACATTATTGCTGTTGGAGTTTCTGATGAAGAAATTGTGCGGGCAGTAAATCTTTTGGTGGATTCGCGAGGCGGAATTGCCGTAATTGACAAAACTGATGAACATGTGCTTCCGTTACCTGTGGCTGGACTGATGTCGGCGGATGATGGCAATAAAGTTGCCCGGGACTACGAAAAAATGGATGCACTGGCCAAGAAACTGGGCTCACAACTCAAAGCACCTTTTATGACCCTTTCATTTATGGCCCTGCTTGTAATTCCCGAGCTGAAACTAAGCGATGAAGGTTTGTTTGATGGTGGTAAATTTCAGTTTACCGATTTGAATGTTACAGCTTAACGCACTTTTTTTACCCGTACTTACATTGGTATCTTTCAACCCATATTCTACCAAAAAATGACAGAATATGAGTTGAAAGATACTTTTGTGAAATTTCTAAATTTATTTTAAATCAATGAAAAAAATTAAAAATCTAAAAACCAACATATTTATTTATTTGGTATATCAGTTTTTTTTTATTTTTGCTAAAATTTAATTGAGATATGGGAAAGAAACTTAAACTCGACATTGAGAAACTGGAAGCAGCGGCCAGTAAATTGAGAGCAATTGCACATCCTATGCGTATTGCAATTATCGACCTTCTCCATGACAAGGAACTCAGCGTTACTGAAATTTATGAACACCTGAATATTGAACAAGCCTCAGCTTCGCACCACCTGAATATTCTAAAAACCAAAGGTGTGCTGGCATCAAGGCGCAGAGGAAAAAAGATTTTCTACTCGCTGAAAAATCAAACACTCACCGAAATTATTGATTGTATCAATCGCTGCAACGTCAGTTAATAGCAGGTATTGATGTTTGTTACCAAACAGATTATTAAGGCAGTGCCCAGGCCTCTTCGATATCCCAATTGGCCCTGACCTGGATTTCAGCCGGAAAGTAAAATACCTTTTCCGGTTGTCGTTTTTCAACATAAATACCGGTATCCCAGTTTTTGTTTTGCCACTTATCCTGGATAGCTTTTACCAGGTAGCCGCCCGGTGCCAAATATTCAAACTTCAATATCTGTGGTTCCGCAACATACGTTGTTCTGACAATCCTGTCTTTCTGATCGAGTAATTGAATAATGTAAGGATATTCCCTGAAATCGAGGTCAATTATCAAATTGCCATAATCTCTGATTTCTGCAGTTGTAATAATCGCCTGGAGCGAATCGTTGGTGAGGTTATAAATACTGAAAAGCGTTGAATCAGGAATAACAAACTCATAACGTGTGGCTTCCTCAAGTGGATAATCGAGCTCAAAAACCATCCCTATGCTGTCAGCACGTTTAAATGGAGCACTGGTCATGGTGTCTTCTCCGGCAACAAAAAGTGTTGTTGAAAAATCCCACGATTGCAATGGGTTTCCGGTGAAAAGCCTGAAGGCCCTGCCAAGCTCCATTCGGCTACCTTTGGCATTGGTCCGCACGCTGATGCGCTGAGCCACTTCCTCTTCTTTATCCTGGTTTCTTCTGGCCTGCCGCTTTTCGAAATCTTCTTTTTCTTTTCCAAAAGATAACAGCAGTGTGTCGAGGATACTGTCGCCATCGGCAATGCGCATTTCCAGGCTATCGAGGGTCACATCTTTAATCCATACATCCAAAGTATCCCGGCGTTTGCTAAGCAATTCAACCACCCAATCATCACCCGGATCCTTGTTAATCACGGTGTATTCTGGTTCAACGGTGGGAAAGGCAAAGTTAAGTCTGAATTTTGGCGGCCAGAAAACCTGTTCATCCAGCAACCGCTGTATGGTGTCAACCTGCTGGAACATAAACATCTGGTAATATTGGTCGTACATCTCCTGAACGTTTACCGAATCTACATGTGTGCTGTCTTCAAGCAAGATGGTTGAATCGTTAATCATCGCACTGTCCGGCTGTGGAGGTTCCAGTATCTCCGGGCTGATGAGTGTATCCAGGAAGGCGATCTCTTCGTTTGGCAGGTCAAACATGTAGTTGTTATTCACATCATTAAGTGCAAACAATCTATATTCCTGGTTACGCAGATTACGCAACTGGAACTGACCGTTTATATCGGTTTTTGCCACATAAAGCGGACGGGTAAGCATGGGAATGGAATCATCCGGCACGGTGTCGATGGATGGGGGAAACAACATCACGAATAGCTCTTCACGTGGATGCAGGTCGAAAGCATTCACCACCTCGCCACCAATGGCCAGCGTATCGATGTAATCGCCGGTGGAAAAAGCATACAGGAAATTCGACAGGGGGTTTTCCTCGGTAATGTCAACAATGGCATTGCCAAAAAAGATGGTGTAGGTTGTATTGGGCATGAGCTCCTCATTGAGATCGATGATGAGGGATTTACTACGAAGCTTGTAATCAGGTTTTTCCTTTAGCGGCGGTGATATGAGTACCTGCTGGTTTGGGTTTTTGAGTTTTACAAATTCATCAAAAGTGAGGATGATCCTTGATTTATCAAAATGAATCGAATTGTTTTCAGGAGAGCTGGAAACCACGCCTGGTGCCGTTAAATCCTTTGGGCCGCCGGTGGGCGAAACCGGGTTGGCACAATGATAAAGCAAAAAGGCAATAAATACGTAAGCTGCACCTAAAAGAATTTTTCGTTTGTTTTTCAATATTAATTAATGTCGATTTGTTAATTGTTAAATTCTCACTCAGTTAGAAACGAACGTTGTGCAAAAATGCGAAAAATACTTAACGTACTGTTTTCCGAAATGATGTGAATTGTAAAAGAAATCGCTATTTTTGATGATTAAAACTACCATGCCGCCATGCGAATTAACACATTAATAATTTGTATTTTGATATCCGTTTACGGATTGGCTCAACACAAACCCTTTGTTGATCATACCCACGAGATTGCTGAAGCAGAAAGTAAACGCTATTTTACTCACCCCACCGACAATAAAAGAACTGGCAGTAAATTCGATGTGGTTTACAACCGGTTTTACTGGGAAATAGATCCAGCGGTTTTGTTTATCAAAGGGTCGGTCACCACTTATTTCAAGCCTGTGGCCACAGAAATCTCAGAACTTGAATTTGAGATGAACAACACCATGACCATAGATTCCATTATTTTCCGGAATGAAAAAGTTTTGTGGGAATATTTTTCCGACTTTCAGTTTATGATTGATTTGGGCGAAACAATTACCCAAAATCAATTGGATTCAGTTACTATTTTTTACCAGGGCATACCGGAGCAAGAAAATGGCTTTGGGTCGTATTCCATCGGGCAGCACAACGAAATTCCGGTAATGTGGACACTGTCGGAGCCTTATGGTGCCCGCGACTGGTGGCCGGGAAAAAACGACCTCTCCGATAAAATTGACTCCCTGGATATTTTTGTGAAAACGCCGTTGGCATACCGGGCGGCGAGTCTTGGCCTTTTGGAATCAGAGGTGGTGGAAGGAGATTTCAGAATTTGCCATTGGGAACATCGCCATCCGGTGGTGAGTTATTTGGTGGCAGTGGCTGTTACCAATTATGCGGAATTCGTCCAGTATGCAGTAATTGATGGAGATTCTATCCCCATCGTAAATTATGTTTATCCCGAAGACTCCGCACAGGCAGCCAGCGACTCTCAAAATACTGCTGAGATGATCATGCTTTTCGATTCACTTTTCGGGCCATACCCGTTTGCTGATGAAAAATACGGCCATGCCCAATGGTCTCGGGGCGGAGGTATGGAGCACCAAACCATGAGTTTTATGCAGGGCTTTGGTCACGATTTGCGTGCTCATGAGCTGGCGCACTCCTGGTTTGGCAATAAAGTTACCCTGGGTACCTGGACGGATATTTTCCTGAATGAAGGTTTTGCAACATATCTGACAGGGCTCTCTTTTGAGCACATGTACGATGGTTTTTACTGGGACATCTGGAAAAGAAACACTCGCCTCACTGCCTCCAGCGGGCCCGATGGTTCAGTGTATGTGGCCGATACCACGGATATAATGCGCCTTTTCAGTTCCCGGCTTTCATACAACAAAGGTGCTTACCTGTTGCATACATTGCGCTGGGTGGTGGGTGATGAGGTGTTTTTTACGGCCATTCGGAATTACGTGAACGATCCGATGCTGGAATACCGCTTCGCCACCATCGATGATTTGATCTGGCACCTGGAAAGTGCTTTTGGTGAAGACCTGGACTGGTTTTTCGAGCAATGGTATTATGGCGAAGGCTTCCCAACCTACGGCATTAATGTAGCACAAACGGAAGATGATGGTAACATCCATATCACCATTTACCAGCAGCAGTCGCACTCATCCGTGGAATATTTTGAACTTCCGGTGCCGGTGCGAATTTACGGCGATGGGCAGGAAAAAACCCTCCTTTGCAGTAACACCTATTCCGGCGAAATATATGTGTTTGATGATCCCGGTTTTGAAATGGATTCGGCCCGGTTCGATCCCGACCAGTGGTTGCTGGCCCGACTGGATTTTTTAAACCTGGGCGTGGAGGAGATCGATGATACCAGCCTTATCATCAGGCCCAATCCCGCAACAGAATCCATCAAGCTGTTTATTCCAAACGAAAAAATCGGGCAAGTCAGAATAATAGATTTCAGGGGCAGGATTGTGATGGAGCAGGCTTTTTATTCGGTGAACGAAACCGTTGAACTGAGTATTTCTAATCTTCGCAACGGTCTGTACCTCCTCACGGTCCAATCCGGGATCACCGAGTTTCACGGAAAGTTTGTGAAGAAATAGGCGTGGAGCGTAATGCGCCTAGCGAAGAGCATGCTGCCTTTGTTAATATCAAATGTCAGATTTACGAAGTCAGATGTACGATATTTTTTCCAGGTAGAAATACGCTGGTTTTTTGATTGTGCAATCATAAATCAAAAAATCAAACACCGAACATCAGATTTAACAACCATTCCAGTCAGGTTTTTAATGATGTTTACCTCAAAAAGTTCCCGATCTTAATGCCGGCGTAAACTGTGCGTGGCTCAAGCGGCCCGTAAATATAACCCGGGTCGCGGTCGATGCCAGAATCGAAATCGTCCTGGTACGAATTGAACATGTTTTTCACACCCGCAAACAACTGCATGGTGGCACCATTGAGTTTGATATTGTATTTGGCTTTAATGCCAACATCAACAAAGGAATTACTTTCCCTCAGTTCGCCTGCTTCAGGATTTTCGGACATATTGCCAAAATAAGGCACAAGCATTTTACCCGTATAGTTCGTGGTTGCCGACAGGCCTAATTTTTTTGAGGCATCCCAGTTTATAATAAGAAACCCGTAGTTGTCGGGTGCTCTAAAAAACGTTTTTTCATCAAACTCCTGCGGCTCTTCGTAGCGGCTTTGCTGGAATGTGATTCCGGCGTAAGCGGTGAAATCCCTGCCAAGGGCATAATTGAGTTCGAAGTTCACACCCTTTACAGTGGCGCCTTTTTCGGCATTCATGCGGGTGTAAACTACTACACCATTTTCGTTTGGCTCACCAAATTTGTTTACAAACGGATCCTGTAACATGGTGTAGAAC
The DNA here is from genome assembly GCA_964395075.1 of uncultured Lentimicrobiaceae bacterium. Taxonomy (GTDB): domain Bacteria; phylum Bacteroidota; class Bacteroidia; order Bacteroidales; family 4484-276; genus SABY01. The sequence goes on from CAYNDN010000179.1 coordinate 7,131, forward strand.
CCCTCGGCCATCAGCTTTAGCTGCGATGCAGGCAGTTCAAGGGTATAATCCGCAGAGGCCATAAAACTGTGACTAATTTCCTGTTTCAGGGCGGGATCGTTTTTATGAATCACCTGTCTTGAGCCGGAGGTTTCGATGTGCAGGTCTTCGTCAAAGATCTGTGGTGCGCGGTAGCCCTGTGAGTAGCTCAATCTGAACTGGAGATTTTTGTCAGCATCATACTTAACGGTGGCTCGCGGGTTGATTACGTCGCCGGTTTTTTTACCAACGTTCTCATCAAGGTCTTTAATCAGGTAATGTTCAAATCGTGCTCCGGCCGAAAACTGCCAGCGCATCAGGCGGTATTCGTATTGTGCATATATACCTGAAGCAGAAGAGGTCTGGTCGGCAATCAGAAGATCATCCACATGGGGGATTTCCACAATTTCCCCATCCTCTATCACGGCATTTTCAAAATCAGGATAGCCCAGTTTATTGTCCGTAAGTTTTTCGCCCCTGGTTTCGATTCCGGCTACGAGGTTTGAATTGTCGAATCTGGCTGTATATTGCGCGCCAACATTGTATGCATCACTCTCGGTAAAACCATAATCTTTCATTGATTGTTCCGCACCATAGTACGAATTGCGATTCACCATCTGGCCTGAAACAAACAGACTGAGTAAGTCTTTTTCGCGCAGATGTTGCTCAAAAGTCAGTGTTCCGCTCACAATGCGGTGTTCCACTGCTTCAGTAATGTCCGACTCATGTTCGGGTGAATCAAACTTATTCCCACCCCTGCGGTCTTCACTGATGGTAAAAAAGTCGGCCATAATCTTCGAACGGGTTCCCATACGGTGAAAAGCACGGCCGCCAAACGTAACGTTTTTTATGCGTGTAATTTCTGAAAACCCGTCATCATTGGCATCAAAAGGATCGCGATTGCGGTAAAATCCGTAAATGGCCATTCCGGTTTTGTTGTCAGGAGAAACCAGCGAAGTATTGGCATTCATGGTGAAATCTTTTGCCGCTGCACCTGAGCCATTCACACCAGTGCCAACCAAACCTGAATTTACGCCCACTTCATAGGTGTTGTTGATGGGATCTTTGAGGATGAGGTTGATGGTGCCGGCAATGGCATTGCTGCCGTACAAAGCAGAGCCGCCGCCGCGCACAACTTCTACGCGTTCAATCATGTTAGCCGGGATCATCTCAAGGCCATAAACCCCGGCCAGTCCGCTAAATATTGGGCGGTTGTTGATTAGTATCTGCGAATACGGCCCTTCCATGCCATTGATGCGCACCTGTGTAAATCCGCAGTTCTGGCAGTTGTTTTCCATGCGCAGGCCGCTCACGAAATTCAACCCCTCGCTGAGCGTAACACTTTGTGTGGAATTGAAAAGCTTGGGCGTAAGCGTATTCACAATTACGGAAGACGATTTCCGGTTTTTTTCATTTCGGTCGCCGGTAATTACCACTTCATCCAGTCCGATAGCGTCCGGTACCAGTTCAATTTTTATTTCATGGGTTTTTCCTTTCGCAGTTTCCACCTTCAGGGTTTTGCTTTTATAACCCAGGGCCTGTACTTTAATGGTGAACTCGCCCACGGGCAGATTTATAAACCGGTAATACCCGGTTTCGTCGGTGGTGGTGCCGATTGTTGTACCTTCGATATTCAAATTAACGAAAGCAAGGTGTTCGCCCTCTGAAACCACATGTCCGATGATGTTTGCGTCTGTTTTCTTTTCTTCTCCGGCAATCATTACCAGAGGTATGGTTAATAATAGTA
>CAYNDN010000180.1:0-8893 GCA_964395075.1 uncultured Lentimicrobiaceae bacterium
CACCGTCTCCTCCCGTTGACCAGGTAAAACCACAGGCATTTTCTGCAAAGATATCTGTGGTATATGATTCACCCTCGCACAAGGTAACATCGCCGCCGGCATTAACTTCAGGAAGCAGCTGAAAGAACAATTCCATATCATCTGTTTCTGATACCGAGCACGGATTGATTGGAATTGCTTCCAGGGTCAAGATTACACTACCCAGAGCAATATCTCCGGGATTAGTTATGTATAGCGGATTAAGTGATTCCGCATCATCAAATTGGCCGGTGCCACTTGTGGTCCATAAAAGTCCACTGTAATTTGAAGCTGTTGCACCAACAAACTGATAATCTTCATCTTCACAGATTGTTTGGTCATCACCGGCATCAACCACAGTATATTTCTGAATATTAAGCAACATACAATCGTTGTCAGATATATCGCAGGGCGAACATGGATCAGCAGTCAGACATATTTCTACAAATCCATTTTGAACATCCTGAATTCCCGGTGTGTAAACTGCATTAAGGGCAGCAGGATCATCAAAGTTTCCATCTCCCTGGGTGTCCCAAAGCAGTCCGCAGGCATTTTCAACAATGCCGTTTAACTGGTAGCTTTCGCCTTCGCAAATTTGGGCATTTGAGCCGGCATCAGCAGACGGAGCGAGAAGAATTGTAATGACTAAACAATCCGAACCCGGGGCAATACATGGATTACAAGCATCAACATTAAGACAAATTTCTGCAAAGCCAAACATTATATCTAATGAGCCTGGAGTGTATGTAGCATTCAGATCCTGCGAATCACTGAAAATACCATTTCCGGAGCTTGTCCATTCAAAACCACATGCATCAAATATTTCGCCTGCTAATTCTACTGATCCGGTTTCACAAATTGTAATGTCATTGCCTGCTTCGGCCTGAGGTGGTTTCTGGAAGCAAAGCTCAAGTTCATCAAAGGCACTTGTTGAACAAGGATCGATGGATGAAACGGTAACTTGCAATGATACACATCCCAGAATAAAATCGAGGAATGAAGGCTCATAAGCTGTTTCGAGTTGATTTGGGTTTGTGAATACTCCGGTTCCGTCTGTGGTTGTCCACAGAACAACTCCATAGTCAGAGCCCATAGCTTCTGAAATTATAAAATTTTCACCCTCGCAAACAGTAGCATCCGGACCGGCTTCGACAAACGGATTGGGTTGGAATGACAAATTCATACAATCACTTACAGTGCCGGTTGCAGGGGGTATAGCTTCAGCGGTAATACACAACTCAACATTGCCGGCAACGAGATCATTTGCACCCGGGATATATGTGGGTTGTTCGGCACTGTCATCATCGAAAGTACCGTCACCACTGGTAGTCCACAACAATGACTGATAATTTTCTGCTGAAGCTTCGAGCAGTTCAAGACTTTCATCTTCACAAATTACCTGATCTTCTCCGGCATCTACAACCGGATAAGGCCCGATTTCAAGATCCATACAATCAACTGTCTCTGTCAGGCATGGATCCATTGGAAAAGCTGTAATACATAGTCCTACCGAACCGGCATTTATATCTCCGTCACCCGGTGTATAAACCGGATTTAAAACAGCATCATTATCAAACCCTCCATCACCATCGGTTGTCCACAATATGGCGCTGAAATGGTAAGCCGACGCTTGAGACAATGTATAAGTTTGTCCTTCGGCTACACCTTCATCTTCACCTGCAAAAGCCTCGGGTTCTTTTTGGATAGTAAGATTAAAACAATCACTGCTGCCTTCGGTACAGGGACTACAGGCATCTACTTCAAGACAAAGCTCCGTTCCTCCGTTTTCGATATCTTCCGGTCCGGGAAAGTAGATTGTATTGGAAGTCCCGGCATCATCAAAAGTACCGTCACCAACGGTAGTCCATTGATAGCCGCAGGCATTTTCAACAGACGGTGTCAAAGCAAATGACTCCGTTTCACAAATGGTTTCATCAGTACCTGCATCCACAACCGGATTTAGCTGGAAACAAAGAGTACGGTAATCTTCAGCAACAGTCACACAGGGATTCAATGGCTGTGCGCTTACACCAAGAGTAATACATCCCAATTGATGATCGGATTGTGTTGGAAAATATTCAGGGTTTATGATTGAACCATCGCTAAAAGAACCGGACCCATCTGTAGTAAACCATTGAACAGTTGAGAAATTTTCGGCAAAGGCATCAATGATTTCAAGTGTTTCTCCCTCACATAGGGTTTCATCATCGCCAGCGAAAACTGTCGGGTTTTTAACAATTGTCATTGTCATGCAATCGCTGTAAGAAATCTCACATGGATTGCAGGGGAATCCTTCAATGCAAAGTGTTACACTTCCATTGGCAATATCATTCGCCCCTGGCGTATAAGTTGCCAGCACTTCACCCGGATTATCAAATTCACCATCACCTGAAGTAGTCCAAATAACGCCACACGTGTTTTCCACAAAAGCCTGGGTCTGAAATGTATCATCCTCGCAAATTTCCTGATCCGCTCCGGCATCAACCGTTGGTTCCGGTTGGATGAAAATGGTTAAGCAATCGTTATCCTGCGTTGAACAAGGGCTGCAAGGATCAGCATAAAGGCATACTTCCACAAAACCCGCGGCAATATCTCCGGAGCCAGGAGAATATGTAGCAAATAAGTTTTGATCGTCATCAAAAAATCCATCACCACTGGTTTCCCAGTATTGACTGCATGCTTCAGTAACCTGGCCGGACAGATCGTAGGAACCCGTTTCACAAATGGTAGCATCTTCACCGGCAATGGCCGAAGGCAACAACTGGAAACATAAATTCATGTCGTCGGATGCTATGGCAGTACAGGGATTTTCGGGATTGGCAACCGCCTGTATGGTTACACACCCCAGCGCATAATCTGTCTCGGAGGGAAAATAGGTGGGCTTAAGCGCACCAGGATCACTGAATGTTCCTGATCCGTCAATAGTAGACCAAATTATGCTTTCGTAATTTGAAGCTACGGTTTCATTAAACAAGTAGTTTTCACCCTCGCATAAGGTTTGATCATCACCAATGGAAATTGCAGGTTCGGTTTGGATGGTGAGCAACATGCAGTTGTTGCCAACCACTGTTGATGGTGGGATCGGCTGTGCTGTAATGCAGAGTTCAACCGTCCCGTCCGATATATCATTCGACCCCGGATTGTATTCGGGATTAATTATTGTAGCATCGCTAAAAGTACCATCACCACTGGTGGTCCAAAGGATTGACAAATAATTATCGGCTGTTGCCTGAGCAAGGGTATATGTTGAACCTTCGCAAACAGCAGCATCAGGGCCGGCATAAACATTCGGGGCCAGGCCAATAACCAAGGTAAGACAATCCACATCCGCAACCTGGCAGGGAGCAATGGGTTCAGCAGTCAGACACAATTCTACTGAACCGTCAGTCTGATCCTGTGCGCCCGGCGTGTAAGTTGTATTTAAAATTCCGGCATCGTCAAAACTACCGTCGCCGGCAGATTCCCAGTAAAAATCACTGTAATTGGCAACAGAAGCATCGGTGTTTGAGTAGGACTCTTCGTCGGCAATAGTAGCATCGTCACCGGCATTAGCTTCGGGTTTGGGCTGGATTGAAAGGGTCATTTCATCCTGAACCGAACCAATACAAGGATCCATGGCGGAAGCAATAACCGTTAAGGTAACTGATCCGATTGTAAGATCATTTGGGCCATGCGTGTAAACGGGGTTTTCCAGCGAGACATTGTCAAAAAAACCATCGCCGCTGCTTAGCCATTGCAACGTTTGATAATTGCTTGCAATCGCACCCGAAAGCTGGTAGTCATCCCCTTCACATATAGTTGCATCACCACCGGCACTAACTTCCGGCGGTGCCTGGAAACAAAGTTCCATCATATCACTTGCAACTGCAATACAGGGAGAAATGGGCTGGGCGTCAATCTGCAAATTCACACAACCCAAAGCATAATCCTGAAGTGACGGTGTATAGGAAGGGTTCACAATTGTTCCGTCGTCAAAGGTACCGGTTCCATTAACTGAACTCCATTGAACCTGAGAGAAATTTGCTACAGAGGCACCTAATAACGAATAGGGCTCTCCTTCACAAATTGTCACATCCGGTCCTGCTGAAGCAGTTACCTGCTTTTGAATGGTCAAATCGAAGCAATCGAAAGCATCAACAGTGCAGGGATTACAGGCTGCCGCCGTCAGGCAAATCTCAACTGTTCCTCCTGAGATATCAGCAGTTCCCGGAAAGTAGGTTGCTCCCAGGCTTGCCGTATTATCAAAAGTACCATCACCGTTGGTAGTCCAGGTTAAGCCACAATAATTTGCTGATGATGCACTCAGGAATAAATTTTCTCCTTCACAAATTTCTGCATCATTTCCGGCAAAAACTGTTGGCTGTTTCTGGATGTTTATTAACATGCAATCTGATGGAACCAGAAGACAAGGATCACAGGGCGCAACAAAAACACAAATCTCGACCAGGCCCGCTTCAATATCTCCAACTCCTGGTGTATAAACCGGATTTTCTACAGTTTCATCATTAAATGATCCGTCACCATTTGATGTCCATTGTATGCCGCATTCGTTTTCGATGGTGGCTAAAGCAACAACATCTTCTCCTTCACATATTGTAACGTCAGGTCCGGCATCAGCTGTAGGATTCTTAACGATGGTAATATCCAGACAATCGAAAGCATCAACAAGACAAGGATTGCATGCCCCGGCAGTTAGACATAGTTCAACTGTGTTTCCAAGATCTTCGATCCCCGGAAAGTATTGCACAGAGAGGCTGGTAGAATTACTAAAAGTACCATCTCCATTGGTAGTCCATTGTAAGCTACAATAGTTTTCTCCTGTAGCATCAAACAGGATATCTTCATTCTCACAAATTGTTATATCTGCACCGGCATCAACAACCGGCTGTTTTGTGATAGTCAAAGTCATACAATCTGAAGCATTTTCAGAACAAGGGTTGCAGGCCGTGGCCACAAGGCAAAGTTCTACAGAACCAGCGGCAACATCTGCTGATCCGGGTGTATAAACCGGCGATAAAGCTCCGGCATCATCAAAAGTACCGTCGCCAGTGGTGGTCCAGCCAAAACCACAATGGTTTTCTACCGTTCCGCTTAACGGTGCCGCTTCATCTTCACAAATAGTTACGTCGGCTCCTACCAAAGCAGTTGGCAACTTTTGAATGGTAAGTGTCATGCAATCGCTGGCATCAGCCGAACAAGGATTACATGCACCGGCATCAATACACAGATCAACTGTTCCTGCTGCAATATCGCCTGTTCCGGGTGTATAAACGGTATTCAAATCACCGGCATTGCTGAAAGTTCCATCGCCGGTAGTGGACCATAATAAATTACAAAAATTTTCAGCAGTTCCATTGAGTAAAATGGTTTCATCTTCACAGATGGTCGCATCATCACCTGCTGAAGCTTCGGGTTCAACTGCGAAAGTCACCGTCAGCATATCTTCTGCCGCCACCTGACAGGGGGCAATAGGTCCGGCTGAAAGCGTTAATGTTACCGTCTCATTATCAATATCATCCTCAGTTGGATTGTAATTTGTGGACAAACTGCCGGGGTCATCAAAGGATCCGGTACCGGATGTTGACCAGGCTATTGAACTATAATTACTTGCTGTGCCTGCTAATACTACCTCATCCGGAATACAAATTGACTGATCATTACCTGCATCAGCAGTTGGGGCCGGCGAAATCGTAACGCTAACATCATCCGAAACTATGGATATTCCATCATCAACCTCAACGGTGTAAACTGTGCTTTCTGCCGGACTGTCTGTTGGGTTTGGCAGTGAGGAGGTGAATCCTGCCGGATCAGATGTCCAGGAGTAAGCATAAGAACCGCTTCCTCCGGAGGCATTTGCATTCAATTGGATTTCATCTCCTTCACAACCCGATTGAGGGTTGGCTGTTACAGAAACTTCTAACAGCCCCGTGATTATCTGTGTAAGTGATGATAATCCATTGTCCGCGAAAGTTCCATCGTTATTTGGTAGAGACTGGTTGTATGCAACCATGGCATCTTTTTGCTCTGGTGTTGAGGCATAATAAACCTTCCAGAGAAATTCTTCGCCATCGTCAAAGCCGTCCTTCTCAGGATCGGTGGTCATATCATCACCAAATGCGGTAACTACCTTGTTATTTGTTCCATCCCAGATGGCAAATCCGCCACATTTTTCCTGGCTGTTTTCATCAAGATAGAAAACACCAACAAAATCGCCATAAGATAGTGGATCACCAACCACTGTTACGGCCAGTGGTATCGAAATTAAATGCGATGATCCGGTTTGAGCCACATCCCATCCTGTGGGGTAGTCGTCCACATCGATGTATGCTGTTTTGGTTTCCACACTTATGTTACCGTCACCATCTTCAACTTCAAGTGTTACGGTGTATTCGCCGGCGGTGTTGTAATAAATTGCCGGTGGAACCTTGCCAGACCATGTTGATGGCGTTCCGCCCACAAAAGTCCAGTTCCAGGATACCGGGTCTCCGGTGGTTAAATCAAGAAAATTTACGCTGTTCCCGGTTGCAACAAGATTCACATTCGATTGGAAATCGGCGGTAACTGCCGCCTTAGCCTTATTACCTGAGGTATATAAAATACCTGAAAAAATAAGCATAAGGAATACTGAGAAAAAATTTGTAGAAAGTTGCTTCATGTTTATAAATTTTACTGGTTATTCCGAGTTTACAATTCTTCTATTTCCGGACGTCTAAAATACTGCAACTTTAGCAAAAAAAGAAACATAATTTGAAGAAAAGTGTAAAGATGTTTTCTGCGATACGCCACAAACCAGTAAATTCAACCTTTTCAAGGTTTTGTTCAATTGCATTTTTTTTGGATAAGAAGTAAATTATTTTACAGTATTTTGTTTTTTTACACCAATTGATGTAAATTTATTTTACTTTTTGGCGGGTTAAAAACATGTCTTTATGGAGAAGGTTTTTTGAAATTCAATTCTCTAACTTGTCTAATTCAAAAAATAACAAGGCTATGTTGCCATGATATGAAGGGCGTTGGAATCAAAAAATACCATCATTCCCTACGAATATATGGTAATTGCTTTATTACATTTAAAAAAATATTTCTACGGAAGGGGGTACTGTGACCTTAATCCTCAATCACATTAAGATAATGTTCATAACGATAAAGGATATCGCTCACATAGTTATACGGTTCCTCTCCACGGCAATATCCGTAATATACTACAGAATCGGTGTAATATTTTGGGTCGGATTTATTAAGCAGGAAGAAATCCACATTGTCCTCCCATACATTGGGATCACGACCATACTTTTCGGCCAAACGGCGGGCATCAAAAACATGGGCAATACCTGCATTGTAAGCTGCCAGTACAAATTTTCGGCGTTCGACAGGGTTTTCGATTATTTTGCTAAAACGCCTGTCGAGGAATAATAAATGGTTGATGCCCGCCTGGATGTTCTCCTCCGGAGGAGAATCACTGTTTACCCCATAAAGCTCAGCGGTTCCCGGCATAAGTTGCATCAAACCAAAAGCACCCATCCATGACATTGCCTCAGGCTGAAAACGGGATTCCTGATAAATGAGCGAAGCAATTAACCGCCAGTCCCAGGCAATTTCGCGACTCTTTTCCTTAAGTAAATCATCCCATGAAGATATTTTCCCACTTCGGACCGAATAATATTTATGGGCCAATTGTAACGATCGCGGATTAATAAAATACTTGTTGTAAATGAACCGGGCGATCTTGGTATCACCAAAATCCTCAATCCAGGCGTTGATGTTGTTTGTAAGGGAATCATCCTCTTTCATCAGCCCCCAGGCCACATGCAATGGGAAACTTAACGGAGTGCTTACATCAATTTCAGGAAAATATTTCTGGTTGACAAGGGCAATGTGTTCATCGCTGACGGTGTAGTCGATTTCTCCTTTGGCAACCATTTCGATGAGTCTTTCGGAGGTTTGTGGAAATTCAATAATTAGAATGCTATCACCGATCTCCTGCTGCAGATTCATCAACCGCTGCTTAAACGATGAGTGACGCGGAATATAGACCAACTTCCCGGCCAAATCAAGGGGATTCCTGATCAGTTGCTTATCCAGTTCATTCGCCGTTTTAAGCTTCCGCCAGTTTTCGGGCTTCCGCTGAATCAACACATGCCTGGTTTGACCCAATGGGTCAGAAAAGTCAATCAACGATTTGCGATCACTATTCACAGTCATGCCCATGGCAATCACATCAACTTTTCCCTCCTCAAGATCCTCGTAAGCATCTTCAAAATTGTTATTCACCACCAGTTCCAGCTCCACACCAATATGTTCGGCATAAACTTTAAGCATCTCATACTCATAACCTGCCGGTTCGCCCCGATAAATAAAATAATTGGTGGAATTATAATCGGTGGTGGCAATCAGTTTGCCTCTTTCAATGATTCTGTCGAAAGAACGATCCGCTACTTCCTTCATGCTAACAACTTCGCTATCTGCCTTTTCAACATCCACATTGCATGAGTGCGGAATTAATATTGCAAACATTGCAAGGAACAAAACAAATACCTGTTTCATATTGCGCTGTTTTTTATAATTGGCCGGCAAAAGTAATACTTTTCGTAAATATACAATATCTAAGCACCGGTTAACAATTATTTAACATCAGTAGGCGAATATAGGTAAACAATTTACCGTTAACCGGCTGATTTCGTGTTTTATAGTTTTTTAGGAAATTATTTGAAAGAAATATGTAATATCCTGTAAAGAAACCTTTTTTCGCCCGGTTGGTATATTTTAACGCCTGACCAGAGGTATGGCTTCATTCGGGTTATTAGTAACAAAAAATTAATTTAATGGTTCTACTACCATTTTTGTGGGTAAATTCTTCTTTGCTGATTAGTGTTTG
>CAYNDN010000181.1:0-6622 GCA_964395075.1 uncultured Lentimicrobiaceae bacterium
AATGCCGATAAATTCCTTTTTGCTGAGGTTTGTTGTAATATGGGCATACAGAGAGGATACCACTAAGGCCTTCGAACGATCGTGATTTGATGGTGTTGATAATTTCCTGTGTATTATTCCCGCCTAAACCGATAACGATTGGAACTTTGCCTTTTGTAACTTCTATCACATAGTCAATTACTGCATTCTTTTCATCAGCCGATAGTGTGGTCACCTCGCCGGTTGTTCCTAAAACCACCAGATAATCGGCTTTTCCTTTGATAATGTGCTCTACTATTTTTTTGAGTGATGTAAAATCAATGGTTCCGTATTTATGGAAAGGTGTTACCAGGGCCACCCCGGTTCCGGAGAATTTTGTTTTCATGATTGTGCAATATTTATTTTTGAGAGATAATTATTCATCATATAGAGGTATTCACCGTAATCATACACATTATCGTCCTTGATCATGAAATCGTAAATATCAACCATATCTTCGCAATACAGGCCAGCTTTAATTATAGCCCTTGACATTCCTAAAATATAGCGCAAAGGTAAGTTTTCAAACAGTGTCAAATCAATAAGTACATCAAATTCTTTACCCAAAAAACCTACAACTTCACGTCCTACCGGAATACCGGCAATATTTGTATTTTTATCAGAAAATGTTGCAAAGTGCTTAGGGACATTATTGAGTTTGGGAGCAGTTTCCGCTGGCAGGTAAACAAGCCCTTCAACATTGGGCCCATGGTTTTCAATGTCGTTTTTCAATTTCAGCACTTGGTTAAACATTTCATCTGAGTTAATTACAGCAATAATACCAACGCTTTTTGCGCCATGCAACGACACCAGCCTGGCCTTGCTGGCTATCCTTTTTTTGTGACGCCGGATTAAAAACAGGATTAGCCTTTTTCGTAATTGGTGAAGCATTAAAACAGGAAGATGATTTCGGCTCAAAATTAAAAAAAAACACTTTCCAAAAATGCAATTACTGATTATATGTGCACACTTACGTAATAAATCATCACATTTACCAATTTTTAGTTTTGCCACCGTAAAAAAAATATTTATTTTACACCCATTAAATTATTAAACATTAAAAAATATGAAAAGCAAGAAAATCGCATTGATCCTCCATTTGCTGGCAGTAGTTATGTTGCTAAATGTTTCATGCAAAAAAGAAACTGAGGAAATGGACAACCCAAACGAAAATCCAGAAAACCTGTCGTTCGATGATTTGGAAGTACAGGATGGCTTCACCTGGAACACTTCCAAATTTTTACAGATTGACCTGACCTTTGTAAACAATAATGAAGAACCGGTTTCAACTGATTTTGAAGTTTATAGTGAATTTCCAAATGGAATTAAATTTATGGTAGGTACATCCAAGACAGATGGAACATTTTCGCGTAACTATAAAGTTGCAGCCTATCGAAAGAATTTCACCGTGGTTTTGCCCGGTCAGGAGCCTGTTGTTGTTGAATTTGCGGATATGACTTTATCAGTTGGTGATACAGAAACAGAAGGCTATAAAGCCCACCAAACAATTGTGGTTGAAAACCCGGGATTTAAATCGATAACTGAAGACACTTACCAGTATTATCCGGCAGAGGGCAAATTTGGCACTATCGCTTTTGAGGATAACTGGCCGCACGGTGCAGATTATGATTTTAATGATGTTGTTTTGGATTACAATGTAATGGCAACTTTAAATGAAGACGATTATATTACAGCTATTAATATGGTCTTGTATCTCAGGGCCAGCGGTGCCAATAGCCAGGGTGGTAATGGCAATGGCGTCGGTATTTCGTTCAAACATTCCTGGTCATGGGATGGCCCGTATCCTGATATTGGAACCGTTACGGTGAACGGTGAAAACATACAGCAGGAAAATACGGATTACCCAAGTTTTATTCTCATTCCGAATGTTGAAGATTATCAACCTACATACAACACTTTTTCCGATCAGGCCTTTGTATATCCTTCTCGTTTCGAGGTAGAAATTATTTTCGATACACCAGCTGAGGATTGGTGGGAAGTGGATATGCCTTTAAATAATATTTTCATTTTCGACAGTCAGGACCGGGGTCGTGAAACACATTTACCGTGGTATATGCCTACATCACTGGCAAACTCCGATTATGTTGGTACAGGCAGTGATGCCTCGGATGAATATGCCTTTGACCCGGATAATTTCAAAGCCGGCAACATGATTGGGTTTATGACCTACATGACTGAAGATTATTATCCCTGGGCCATTAACGTGTATTTTGATGAAGGTGAAGATAATCTGTTTTGCTATCCGGTAGAATTTTCGAACATAAGAGAGGCTTATTATCCGGCATTTGACGGCTGGGTTGAATACTGGGATCCCGAAGAGTGGTACCTTCCTGAATATCACGTTGAAGGAGAAGTTTATGAAATTTTGCCCGACCCGGACTACCCGGAAATGAACTAAAATTTTTAAGCCCGGTAATATTCCGGGCTTTTTTTTAATAAAAACTATTGATCAAATTGGATATCCGCCAGATTCTCATCAATCATTTCTTTAAGGAATTTCCGAACCTCGGGATTATTTACCGAAACCCCCTCCAACACTTCAGTAACTTCATCTGTATCTAATCTGAAATCTCCAATTCCGGTTTGATGATGATATTTGAAACGAATATCTTCAAATCCGATGATAAGTTGAACCAGCACACCTGCAATATCTCCAAGAGGCGGTCTGTCGATATGAACATGTTCGAAAGTTGCTGTAACTTTTGTTCCCTTTCCGGTTTCAGATTCAACGTGAATTACCCCGCCCGCCTGTTCTGCGCTGTGTTTCAGCAAAGGTAATCCCATGCCCACCTTTCGTGTTTTCCGGTTTGTGGTATAGGGATCAGTAACTGTGTGTAGCATTTCAGGTTTGATGCCTTTGCCATTATCCATTACACAAATGGTATAGCTGTTTTTTGTTTTGTCTTCAACAATATTAATCTCAATTTGAGTAGCTTTAGCCGTTGCAGCATTATGCACAAGATCGAGAATATGTAGCGAAAGGTCTTTCATGATTATGATTGCAGGATTATGGAACAATCACAGTAAGTGATTGCGGTAAAACTTTAATACTCAACTTATGGCTCAGTTTTACTGATTCTCCATCCAGATTAATGCGTTTATGCTTCTGTTTAATATCAACCTCACGAGCTCTGAAAATTTCTACATAAGGCGACCGGTCTATTTTCCCGTTAAACAGCATCGGAGCTAAAATAATAGACTTCCAAAGTGGAAATTTCTTCATGATACAAATATCGATCATACCATCATCAATTTTAGCATGCGGCGCAATGGAGGCGTTGTTACCAAATTGATCGGAATTGGCCAAACTGATAAATAAGGCCTTGCGCTTCATCTTTTTACCGTCAACAAGCAGCGTAAACTTCTTTGGCCTGTAACTGAGATACTCGCTCACTGTAATGAGTAAATACTTAAAAAATCCGCGCTTCTTTTCACGACTCATTTTTTTGGCCACAAAAGCATCAAAACCTACACCGGCAATACTCAGAAATAACTGGCCATTCACTTCAGCCGTATCAATCTTCTTTGTATATTTTTGGTTTATCAGTTTTATTGCCTTCGTAACCTCTACCGGGATTTTCAGGTGATGCGCCAGGCCGTTCCCCGATCCTGACGGGATAATCCCAAGTGGTATTTCTTTGCCCACAAGGGGCCTTGCTGTTTCGTTTATTGTGCCATCTCCACCTACAGCAACTACAAGCTCCACACCTTTACTAATGGCATTTTCACAAATTTTTGTGGCATGGTGTTGTCGCTCGGTGTATATTATTTCATAATCAAATTTATCATGATCAAGTTGTTGACGCAGATGCTTTTCAATTGCTTTCTGGCGGCCCACACCAGAAAAGGGATTAACTATAAAAACCGCCCTGAGCTTTTTTCCTGATTCACCCATGTTGCCAAATGAATTAAACATAACTGCTTATGCAAAGAAGATTGTAAAAAAGATGATATCGCATAAGGAAACGTATTTTTTGAAAGGTAATATCATACCTGAATTTTAAAATTCATCTGGAAAGACAGAATACCATTTTGACTTTTTTAAACTACTAAACAAATTTTTCCTGACAACCTGGATGAGTTCATTTCATTAAACCGCATGCATCTAATCAACAACATATCGGGGAATATTTTGTGGCAAACGGGCCAGGAGTTCATAGTTCATCTGATCGCTAAACTCGATAAAAGATGCTACGGTAATCTCATTTTCATCCTGCCTTCCGACAATTACCACCTCATCGCCAATTTCAATACCTTCAATACCTGTAACATCTACAATGAGCATATTCATATTCACCATTCCAACCACCCCAACGCGGTGGCCATTTATCAGCACCCGGCCCTGGTTGCTTAGGTCTCTGCTATAGCCGTGAGAGTATCCGGTTGGAATAATTGCAATGTTAATATCACTTTTGGCAAGATATGTTGTGCCGTAACTCACAAATTCACCAGCTTTAACTGATTTCAGGCTCATCACTCTGCTCTTCCAGCTAATTACGCGTTGCAGCGGATCCTGTTTGTGCAATTTCCCGCTTGTATAGTGGATAAATGTTTCGGGGCTGGGCCAAAAACCATATTGCAAAATGCCAATGCGAACCATGTCCATGTGTGTTCTGGGATATGCTATCGATGCTGCTGAACATGCAGTATGAATCATATCAGGCACAATGCTCCGTTTTGCCAGCCACTTGTAAGTGCGGTTAAACTGTTTGATTTGTTGTTGTATCCGCACATAGTTGGAAATACTTTCGGCTCCGGCATAATGGGTACATACACCTCTGATGTGAATAAAATCCGGATTATCGTTGATTAATTTAAACAAGCGCCTTAGCTCAATATTTGTCAACCCTGTTCGGTTCATACCGGTCTCAACTTCAAGATGCACAATTGCGGGCTGCTCTAATTTCCTTGCCAGTTTAACTGCAGTTTCGAGTGTTTCGGGCTCGAAAACGTAAATTTCAAAGTGCTGCTTTATTGCATACTCAATATCAGAAGGATGAACCCATCCCATGATCATAATATCTGCGTGATTTTTTAAGGCTTTTCGTACAGCCTGAGCCTCATCTATCGAAAAGACTGAAAAATGATCTATGCCGCAAGATTCAACCACAGGAACAAACTGAGCAATACCGTGTCCGTAGGCATTGGCTTTTACAACAGAAGATATCCTGATACCGTCTCCATATAATTCACGCAAAAATGAGATGTTGTTTTTAATAGCTGATTTACTAATCTCAATGTAAGAAGGATAATACATTTAAAGGAAAATTTAAAGGGTGGTTGTTTTATTCATTTTTTCTTTATCAGCGTAATAACGCATTTCAAGGTATGATTTCTCAAATCCAAGTTTTTGAAACAAATCAATTTCCGGATTATTATTTGCTATATGCAGCGCAATATCACCATTTGTAATTTGTAAAATCCGCTTCATCATTTTTTCAGCCAGTCCCTTATCACGAAAGTCTTTGTGCACAGCAAGGTAAACCAGAAGATTTTCAGGAACATAGCCCTGCATACCTGTTCTGTTAATCACCACCAGGCCAACCAGGTTACTATCTTCAATCATTTGAAGAATAAAACCTCCGGCTTTTGGGTTCGAGTCCAGGGTATAATCCACTGCATTTTCAATGTTTTCGCGGGTATCGCCATATTCACCCAAATGTTCATAAAGGAAATTTACAATGGTTAATTTTTCTAATGTAGTTAATGGCTCCAGTTGGTTAACAACTTTTTCTTTCATCGTTTGTGTGTCAGTTTTAAATAGTTTTTGTAGAAATAAAAAATTGGCAAAAATCGAGTTGAAAAGCCCCAAATCAATCAATTTACCCGAGTAAACACAAAACTACATAAAATTCATCAGAGCCAGGCCCAATGAATATGAATGTAATAAGAAGCAAACCCGCATAAAGACGCTGTTTTGATCAAAATTAAGGAATTTTAAATAATGCCCCTGAACAAGCAACAAAGTTTAAAGTTTATAGAGTTAACTTAAACAAAATATAATTTATCATGAAAATTCATCAGAAATTAATCGTTTTCTCAGTAATAGTATTTATGGCTGCAGCCTGTTCATCGGGTGGCACTAAAACTGAAGCATCTGATGCTCAAAAAGTAACCAAAGCCGGATATGATGAAGCTTTTGTTGCTGATGCCAACAAAAGCACAATTGCCTGGGAAGGCTACAAGCCAACAGGAAAACATGACGGAACAATTAAAATCAGCAGCGGAAGCCTAAAAGTAAAAGACGGAAAATTAACCGGTGGTGAATTTACCGTGGATATGAATTCGATAGTAGTTTTAGACCTTACCGATCCCGACAGAAATTCAAAGTTACTTGGTCATCTGAAAAGTGCAGATTTTTTTGAGGTAGAAGCTTACCCAACCGCAAAATTCGTGATTACTGAAGTCCAGGCAATTGATGGTTCAAAAATTGATAAGTCAAAAGAAAAGGGTGATATTGTTCCAACCCATGCCATTACCGGTAACCTTAGCATGAAGGACAAAACGCAAAGCATTACATTTAATGCAAAGGTTAGTATGAATGACAGCGAAATTACAGCCAACACCAACCAGTTTTTTATCG
>CAYNDN010000181.1:6632-8881 GCA_964395075.1 uncultured Lentimicrobiaceae bacterium
TACAATATGGGTCAAAGTCCTTTTTTGATGATTTGAAAGATAATTTCATCAATGATGAAATGGGCATCACTATAAATCTGGTTGCAAATAAATCAAAAGGAGTTGCAAAAAATTAGTAAATAATTTAGTTTTTGATTGACCTAAATTGTGAAAGCCCTCATTATCGGGGGCTTTTTTTTTGATGCTATTCGAAAGGTATGAAATCAGATTTATTCACGCCACAAATCGGGCAGGTCCAATCGTCAGGAATATCTTCAAAAGCCGTACCTGCTGGTATTCCTGATGGCGGGTCACCTTCGGCAGGATCGTAAATGTAGCCACAAATCAAACAACGGTATTTCATCATTTCAGCAGCAGAGTTTTCCTTACCTACAGGTACCACTATTCCGGACTCATCAGTACCAAGCTTTTCATCAGAAAGGTAAGTGGGCGATTTTTCGGGTGAAACCCCTTTAATTACATTCCTGTAATACGCGTAGGTTAATGGTTCTTTTTCATCGTTTAAAATATCAAGGTCTATTACTTTCCCAATAAATAAAACGTGGGTTCCAATTTCAATTTCCTGTTCCACTTCGCAATCGTACCAGGCAATGCACTTTTCAGTAACTATCGGTGCCCCGGTTTTCCCGGTTTGATATGCGATTTTCTCGAATTTATTCACTTCTCTTCCGCTTTTAAATCCCCAGGGACTCATAAAATCAAGGTCAACGTCTTGTTCCAGTGCAGAAACTGCAAACACTTTGCTCTTGCGGATAAAGTTGGTGGTGAGATTGTCGCGATGGGTGGCCACCAAAACTCTCGGCGGCTCGGCTGTAACCTGAAAAACGGTATTGGATACATGTCCGTTTAAACGGTCTCCATCTTTAGAACTCAGAATATACAAGCCGTAGGTAAGCTTAAAAAATGCCTCAAAATTCATGTCTTATGGTTATTTTAAATTTTTGGTAAAAGTATAAAAGATGCTGGTTTATTTTGATGGTAATTTTTCAGAAGATGCCTTGAGCCAATACAAATTCACATTATACCGCCAGAGTTTAAATGCCCTGACCGAGTCGGAAATATGCAGCAAATTGTAGCCATTGTCACGAAAAAAAGCCTCAGAGGTTTCCTCGTTGGGCTCTTCAACAATCAGGTCTGGTTTATTGGTTTCAAAAAAACTATCCGGGTCGTTGTAGCCCCTCCAAACAGGAATTACTTTTGCATCTGTACTCCAGCTTATTGCCGGAGCCCATACTCCTGCCATGGTCTTACCGTCCCAATCGAAACTTTTAACATAAGCATTAACCGCTCTCAACTCAAAAGTTCTTCTGAAATAAGATTGATAAATTGAAACACCATTAACCCCCACCGAAATCACCAAAAACAAAACAAGCCAAACCCTGTTCATCCTGTTTTGGGCGAAAACCTGCGATAATACTGCGCCTGAGAAAAAGGCCACCGCAGCATATAAACTTAACAGATAGCGTTGCGGCAGATAAGTCATGCCAAGTTTGTGCAATTCGAGTAAAAGCCAGACAGTACCAAAAATAATCACCGTTTGATTTTTTAATTTCATGTCTCCTTTTTCCAGCGACTTGATCAAAACAATTATGGCAAAAACAAAACCAATCAGAAGTATTAAATTCTGTGGATCGGTTATCAGGCCAGAAAAATTAAAATCAATTGTACCGTAAAGTTTTGGCCATAAACCAAACCTTTGTGTGGTCTGTTCAAACATAATCTGATCATAAAAATCCCTATTGGGAAGATACCAGGTTAGCAAGTAAATAGCCGGAAAAATAACCGCAAAAACCACAGCCAAAGTGCCTTCACGAAAAAAGTAACTAAAAGAGACTTCTCCCTTAAAAGCCCCAAACAAAAACCATAAAATGGTAACACCAGGGATTAAAACAACCAGGTATAAAAACTGGATTTTCAAACCCCAGGCGATCGCAATCATCAAATTAGCAAAAAAAAGATACCTGCGCTTTCCCTTTTTTATATAATCGTCTAAGCACACAAAACTCATGATTACGGCTGAAACAGCCAGCATTTCGGCCATGGCATAATGTGAAAAATGAAAAAGCCTGAATTGCAAAAAACCCATAGCAATGAGGAACAATGTAAATAGCCGGTATTCTTTTTTTCGTGCAAGCAAAAACAACGAAACTACAACACCGGCCAGCGTTAGCAGCCTTGCCAGCCACAACGACTGGCCAAAAACCCGGAAAAATGGCAGGCGGATGAAATCGTAAACCGGACCACGAACA
>CAYNDN010000182.1:0-1308 GCA_964395075.1 uncultured Lentimicrobiaceae bacterium
TTCTTATTTGAAATTCAGAAATTTTAAGATTTCAACTCAATTTAAGTATATTTTGTATCTGTGCCGGCATTGGATTTATTAATTTTTTTTTGTGATAAATGCTATTTTTGGATTTGAAAATCACAAACAGAAACAATTATCACATGGAAAGAAAACTCATTTCTTCAGGTGCAAAATGGGAAGACATCGTAGGTTATTCCCGCGCTGTAAAAGTTGGCAACATGATTGAAGTGGCCGGAACCACAGCCGTTGAAAATGATGAGGTTGTTGGAAAAAATGACGCTTACCTCCAAACCAAATTCATTATCCAAAAAATTGAAAAAGCACTCAAAGAGGCCGGTGCCAGTCTGAAAGATGTAATCCGGACCAGAATGTATGTTACCGATATTTCGAAGTGGGAAGACATTGGCCGTGCCCATGGTGAATTTTTTCGGGACATTAAACCGGCATCAACCATGGTTGAGGTAAAAGGCCTGGTGCATCCGGATATGCTGGTTGAGATTGAGGTGAGTGCTGTGGTATAAAAAATAATATCTTTATCCCAAAATTATCAAAGAAGTGAATTATGCCCAAAAAAAATCTTGTTATCGTTGAGGATGATTACAATTATCAGGAAGAATTAAAAAATCAAATCCACTCAATTGATGCTGTCAGTCTAATAAACTCATTTGTCAATATTGAGGATACTGTGGAATATGTCAATAAAAACAAAAACATTGACCTTTTCTTAATTGACATAGGCTTACCTGGCATAGATGGTATCACAGGCATATCAGAATTAAAAAAAATATTGCCTCATTCAAAATGCATAATCATATCAGTTTATGATGATAAGGAAACTATTTTAGAAGTGCTCTCGAACGGTGCTTGTGGTTATTTGCACAAATGTGAATTGGAGTATAGATTACCCATCGCAATAAAAGAAGTAATATCGGGAGGCCTATATTTTACCCCTGAGGTATCGCAAACCATTATTGAAACAATAAAATCGAAACCGTTATCAAAAAGCAACTTAACGAAAAGAGAAAAGGATGTTTTAAAAGGACTTGCAATGGGCCTTGCAAAAAAGCAAATCGCCGACAAACTCTCCATCGCTTATGGCACAGTTGACACCCATGTAAAAAATATCTACAAAAAACTGCACGTAAAATGTGGAGTGCAAGCAGTGATGAAGGCTGTGGAAGAAGGGCTTGTGTAGGGAGGAGAGTTATTGAGTTAGTAGTTATTCCCCAAATACAAAAATGCATTAATTCCTTTGACTAACTTGGGTTAGCTTATTCATGGGAGTTCCATATAAAATCAGATTTC
>CAYNDN010000182.1:1408-5057 GCA_964395075.1 uncultured Lentimicrobiaceae bacterium
TGAGAGGTCTGTTTTAATTGAGTTTCAAATATCATTTTCTGCCAAAAAATAAAAGTTTTGATTTTCAATGCTTTAAAATGTCGTTAGT
This sequence comes from uncultured Lentimicrobiaceae bacterium, assembly GCA_964395075.1. Classification (GTDB taxonomy): domain Bacteria; phylum Bacteroidota; class Bacteroidia; order Bacteroidales; family 4484-276; genus SABY01. The sequence continues at coordinate 1,497 of CAYNDN010000182.1, forward strand.
CAGAATTCCTTAAATTCCCGATGGCATTAATTCCTTTGACTAACTTGGGTTAGCTGGTTTCCCGCAAAATTGCGGTTTCTATATCTTCAATCTAAAATCGTTAATCCTTAATCTTACATCAAAAAAGATTTTTCGTAATCATAAATGATTCCAAAAACTTTATGTTTCCAGCGGTTTTAATATCAAACATCTGACTTCGGACATCTGACTTCGGATATTTCTTATTTCCAACAACATAAAATGTCATAAGTCAGAATTCCGTAAATTCCCGAAGACATTAATTTCTTTGACTAACTTGGGTTAGCTTATTCATGGGAGTTCCATATAAAATCAGATTTCTCCCTTCAAATTTTTGCAAGCAAAAATTTTTCAGTCGAAATGACAATTGCTTTTGCTTTGAGGGGAGGAGGGTATGGAAAGCGCGAAGCGCTTTCCATACCCTCCCCTTAAACACCTACGATAATGTCACCTCGAAGGAGCTTGCGACTGAGAGGTCTGTTTTAATTGAGTTTCAAATATCATTTTCTGCCAAAAAATAAAAGACTTGATTTTCAATGCTTTATAAGGTCGTTAGTCAGAATTTGAAAATAAAATAACAACTGGGAACGACAAACAATAATAACCCAGTAAATTATCAACTAATACATTTAACATCCAATAACTTATTAACTTAATAACCCAGTAACTTATAAAATCGCTTCTTCCTATATCTTCTTATGCATAAAAACAGAATCCGGGGGTTTGCCTTAGCCATCAGTTACAAACGGAAGATCCGTTGAGCAGGTTGTTACCATTATGACTCATCAAGCAGGACTTTCTTTACTCACAACAAAGTTCCGCTGTTTTCAATATTATCCGGTTTCATGATTCATAAAAGTGCTTCCCGGCGGTATCCCAAATCTTGCAGGGTTGGTAACCGACTGTTTTAAAAATGGTAATCATTTTATAAAACCGGCCTGGCAATCCCCATGGATTCCCTGTTTTGGTGTTAGTAAATCCCACATTTACCAAATGAATCAGCGTGACCGGCTGGATATGATACTCTACCTACTGAGTTACATTAGCAGCAATTAAGGGCCAATGGAGGGATTCGAACCCTCGACATTCATAATAAAAGAAAACAGCAAAGCAAACCGCAGCACATTGCTACCCACAGGCGCAACACTACAGGGCTATACAGAAACCCTTGTCAGGTCGTGCTTACGATGCCTTTTCCACGCTTCCACAGGGGAAGATTTTTAGTGCATAAGACACAATATCAATTTTTTCAAAGAACTGTTAAATGGTCTACCTTTCCGGATTCGAACCGGAACTCCCTGGTTATGGGCAGACAGGCTATAAATGCGCTTCCCTACTTTACCGCCCGGTATTTCGGTGCTTCTGCAAATTCTATGTCCTTCCGGGAGCTGGCCCCAGCCGGTATTATCCTGTCACTCCACGGTTTAGCCTCTTTTACCGTAGCTCTTCCTTTTAAGCTAAAGGGAGAAATATAAATTACTTTTAAGAACTGATGATAAACTGCTTTCTTTACAACAATGCATAGAAATTCCATTACTACGCATTTTAAGTGCGTAATTAAAATTATTTTAAAAATTTTCTTTTTAATATTTCCTGGGTGTCTGAGGGGAATCGAACCCCCGTGGGCCTGAGCCACAATCAGGTGGAAAAAACCAACATTTCCAACAGACACAGCAGTACAGGAGGGGCTTGAACCCCCATCTCCGATTAATGAGACCGACGTGCTAACCGTTACACCACCGTACTCTTTTTTGATATCAGATGTCAGATTTAAAATGTTTGATCTAAAATCAAAGAACTTTCTTGTGGAAACAGTTGGAATCGAACCAACGTCTTCGGCTCTTCAGGCCAACGCTAAACCGTCTCAGCTATGTTTCCGTAGTTGCGCAGGAGGGAATCGAACCCTCATTTTCGGATCATGAGACCGACGTGCTTACCGTTACACTACCGCGCCGTATTTTATCAGAAATCTGTATCCAGATTCCTGACATGGTTCATATCTTCAAGAACTTTCTTGTGGAAATAGTAGGGATCGAACCTACGTCCCCGGATTAAAAATCCGATGCTAGACCAACTCAGCTATATTTCCATTTTTGGGCAATAAAAAAGCCCGACACTTAGGCCGGGCTTTTAAATAGGTGTTTATGTGGATATTCATTTCACATCATACCTCTCCCGGCGGATAATATTTCTCCATTATAAAAAGAACTGAATCTTCGTAATGTGCGCTACTCAGCGACTCAAACCCAATATGTAATTGTTTTTTGTTCATATTTTTTCCCACAAAAAAACCCGGACTTTACTGTCCGGGCTTTTTCATATTATCTTGTTTTTATCTTTTTAAACAATCCAATACTTTCGGTCCCGGACCCCTTTATGTTCATCTCCGTTTAGTGAGCTAAATAAACTTGCTATATGTTGCTTTGGATACATTTATAATTTCAATTATTTAATTTGACGCTGCAAAAGTAAATGCATTTTTTAAACCACCAAACTTTTTTTTGAAAAATATTTCATCTTTTTTATTTAACTACGCAATTATATTGCGCATATTGGAATTTTAATGTACTTTTGCTGATCATTTTTTAACCTTCATTTATATACCATGCCTGTAAACAGAAACGCACTAATCCGGCACAAAACCATCGACCGGTGCCTGCAAAACCGCTACCGCACCTGGACGCTCGACGACCTGATTGAAGCCTGCTCCGAAGCCCTTTTCGAATATGAGGGCATCAACAAGGGTGTGAGCAAACGTACGGTGCAGGCCGACATACAGGTGATGCGCAGCGAAAAACTTGGGTACAACGCGCCCATTATTGTGCGTGACAAAAAATATTACACCTACGATGACCCGGATTACAGCATCACCAACATTCCCCTTACCGATCAGGACCTGGACAAGCTGAGGGAAGTAACAGAAATATTAAAACAGTTTAAGGGCTTCTCGCATTTTGAAGACCTGAACCTGATGGTGCAAAAACTTGAGGATAAACTCTCGGCGGCAAAAACCAAACAGCCCTCCGTGATCGAGCTGGAAAAAAACGAACTGCTCCAGGACCTCGAATACATCGGCATTATTTACCAGGCCATCCGCAAAAAGCAGGTGCTCGACGTTTGGTACCAGAGCTACAAAGCAAAACGACCAGGAAAAATAATTGTGAATCCCTATCTGCTCAAGGAATATCATAACCGCTGGTTTTTGGTTTGCAGCAAAATACACGAAAAGCCCATCCTCCACCTGGCTCTGGACCGGATTAAAGACATCGACCTGAACAGGGATTTCGATTTCGAGGAAAACCCCGATTTTGATCCTGAAACTTTCCACAAGGATGTGATTGGTGTAACCGTTACCGGCATGCGCCCGGTAAATGTGCACCTGCTTTTCGACCACGACCAGGCACCTTATGCCCTCACTAAACCGCTGCACCATTCCCAGAAAGTGGTGAAGGAATCGGAGGCCGGCGTGGAAATAAACCTGAAGGTAAAACTCAATTTTGAGCTGGAGCGCGAAATTCTAAGCTTTGGCTCCGGTGTGGAAGT